>DATJXN010000109.1 GCA_035500095.1 Candidatus Binataceae bacterium | reverse complement strand
CCAGTTCGGCGGCGGGATGTACGCGGTCAACGCGTATGTCGGCCCGTCGTACGAGATTAAGCGGTAACCTCTGCGCAGCTCGGGCCTGAAGGCGTACCAGAAATATTATGTCAATGAAGCTCCGCCACGGCGCCGTTCTCGCCCTGCTCGCTTTGTCCGTGGTTATTCTGCTGCACGCGCAATCGGCCTTTGCCGGTGTGATCATATGGGAGGAACACCCGTGCCCACACAATCACGTGTACCTGATCGAGATCATTCAGGGGCATAAGGAATGGTTGGCGTGGGGGGATCAGCCGCAGCACATTTCGCATGCTATGGGTGCAATCGTTTACGATCTCGACCAGCGCGTACGAACTAACATCGATTACAGACGCAAGGTCTACTACGTCGAAACGCCCTACCCCCCGGAAGTTGGTGACACGGTAAATCCTAGATGCGTCGGTAATTTCAAGCCAACTGGCAAGTTTAGGAAGATCGCCGGCTATTCCTGTGAGGAGTATATAGGCACCGGAGACTCGGCTCATTGGGGGCACCAGACTGATGTCCACTGCGTCTCTAAAGATGCGCCTGGTCTCAGGGAATACACCGAGTTTATGAATCTTCTGAACCGGCTGTACGAGGCTGCAGGCTTTGTCGATGGTTCTTACGGGGAAAACTTCCCAGGCTTCGGGTATCCTTTAGGAATAGATGGCATCATCTTGGCGAGCGGCCGTGACGGATCGTCGGTATTCGTGGTCACGAAGATCGAATCCAGAAGGGTGCCAGAGAGTCAGTTTGAAGTACCCGCCGGATTTCTTAGGAAGAAGGTCGGAAGCTCGCCAGCGCCGATACCTTAAAGATGGCGCTTGAAATATTATGTCAAATGACGCTGTCGTAACTTCTTCTGCAATGCGCGGGTTGTCAAATACTCTAGTAAGACTGCTGTGCGCGGCCATTGCTCTTCTTTGGGTCACCGGAGTCTTCATCCCCTTCATTCCTCGTCTCGACTGGGTCGGTGCTGAGTGGATCCGTCTAGAAATACAATCCCTGTAGGTCGGGATAGCCGTGTGGGCATACTGGCCGTTTAAAAGAGCTGGGACTCGCGTACGGAGATTGCTCTTCCTTTCAATTATGGTAGTGGCCGCTCTGGTGCTCGCAACCGACGCTCTGGCACGGTTGCGACCGCGCCTCCCAGCTCTTCTACATCATCCCATCGGAACAGTTCTGGGATATTCATTCAGCGTGCTGGTCGTCGTCGGCCTTCTCCTTGAGGCGCTCGATTGGCCGCGCCGTAACATTGAAAAAAAGGTGAGCTGACTTGGCACTCGAAATATTATGCTGCTCGCTTGTCCGCGAATGAAAAGCGCGGCGAGCCGGATGGCCGCCGCGCTCGGAAAAGAGTTTTGCGTTCAGCTATTTTCGAAATTTTTTCCCGTCCACGATCGCGCGGCCAGGTCGATCTCACCCTCGTTGACGATACTGGTGCCGTCGGAAATGTGAATCACGTGCCGCGTGCGCCAGTGATGTTTGCCGGTACTTTCATACGTGCCGGAACCGATACCGGAAACTTGTTCGCCGTTGTCCAGGTAAGCCACCCAACACGCACTGAAGGTCCCGCTTTTGGAACCACCGACGTAAGTCGCCGTGCCGAAGACCGTTCCGAAACCCGCCGCCATCCCTTCCCAATTCACCTGGTCAAGAACGCTTCCCGCCGGCCCGGGACTGTAGGTGCTGGTGATGGCCTTGAATGAAAATTCCCCGATTGCTTTACCTGCCATTGCTTGGCTCCTTCGCGTCTGGAACGCACATCCAGCGTTACTCCTGTGTCGAGCCTGAGGCGAACGGCAGCTTGTGACGGACGCTCGAAATATTTTTGTATAGTTGAAAATTGACCTGCGACCACTAGGAACCAATGTCAGAGCTCGGCGGATGGTACAGCTTCTATGTAATCGTCGGCTCGGCTGCGGGCGCCCTGATCGGGCCTCCAGTTCGTAGTTGTAACGCTCATCGCCGACAGGCCTCCGCTGCGCGTGGCCGAGGCCGGCGCGGCATTTGCCACGCCGACCGTCGTGTATTTCGGGGCCGCGTTGCTTTTGTCTGCGCTCCTGCGCGCGCCGTGGCACGGACTCACTATCCCCGCGGTTCTTTGGGGCCTCGTCGGTATTAGCGGGGCGGCGTACACGCTGGTCGTTGCGCGGCTGGTGCGCCGGCAGAGCGTATATCAGCCGGAGTTCGAGGACTGGCTGTTTCACGTTGCGCTGCCGCTGGTCGCTTATCTCGGGCTCGCGGTGACGCCGCTCGCCGTTCTTTCCCACACGCGCAAAGCGGTGTTTGGCGTCGGAGCGGCGGTGCTGCTGTTGCTCTTTATCGGCATCCACAACGCCTGGGACTCGATCGCCTACCACGTATTCGGCAGCAGGCGGGATACGTCGAGCGGATGACGAGTTTAGATTTAGATAGCAGAGCGCCCTCGTATTCCCTCCCCTGTTGTCCAGGGGGAGGGTCAGGGTGGGGGTCGAGGCGGTTCTGAATGTCCGTGAGAACCGCCGCTTTGGCGCGTGCGATCGGCGCGCAAGTTGCAGAGCAGGGCGAGGAAGCATCGAGAGGAAAGACATCCGGCGCCTTCCTCCCTCGACCCCCACCCCACGACACCTGGCGAGAAAGCGCGGCCCCTTGACGCATGGCGCGCAACTGCGATGGGATGCCATCCAAGAGGGAGGAACCAGCCATGGCGGACTTCAAAAAAATCAGCGGCGCGTGCTTTTGCGGCGACAACCAGTTCGAGGTGACGCAGCCCGCCGTCGAAATGCATCACTGCCACTGCTCGATCTGCCGGCGCCTGCACGGCGCGGCATTCGTCTCGTTCGCGATCTTTCCGCGCGCCGGCTTCCGCTGGAACAAGGGCGGCGACCTGCAGACCTTCAGCAGCTCCGCTCAGATCCATCGCAACCGATGCAAGAACTGCGGCGCAACGCTCACGGTCGATGTCGATCCGATGCCCGATGTGCTGATCGTCACGCGCGCGAGCCTGCCGCCCGACGCCGAGCTCGCCTATCCGCCCGGCACGCTCCGCCACGCATACTGGCCTGACCACGTGCCGTGGGTTGAGCTGGGCGACAAGCTGCCACGCGTCGCCGGCTTCGACAAATAAGAAGGCGGTTTCCGGCTACTTCGGCCGGTCGGGGATGATCTTCAGGCTGCGCTGACGCGGCGGCGGCGCCGATGGGCCGCTGGATGCCGGGCCGCGGCCCCTGCTGCGCCCGCGGGGCAAGATCGGCGCGGGTGTAGCGTCAGCGTCTTTCGGCTTCGAGCGGCCCGCACGGCCGCCGCGCGCCGCGCCACCGTCGTGCTGATGGGCCGAGCCGGGCGGCTGCGCCGCAGCCGCCGCCGCGGCCTCGTTCTTCTGATCGAGGCCGAAGACCTGGCGCTCGAGGCGCTTTATCCGGTCGCGCAATTCGGCGGCGCGCTCGTACTCGAGCCGCTCCGCCGCTTGCATCATCTCCTGGCGAAGCCCGGTGATGCGGTCGGGCAGTTCGTGCGCCGCGATCAGCTCAGTCTCCGGCGGCGCGTCCTCCGCCTCCGGCACCACCGCCCACTCCGGTGAATACATCTCGACCAGAGAGGCGTCGATCGCCTTGACCACCGACTGCGGCGTGATGCCGTGTTCCTGGTTGTAGGCAACCTGCTTGGCGCGGCGGCGGTTGGTCTCGTCGATCGCCTTGCGCATCGAGTCGGTCATCGCGTCCGCGTACATGATGACCTTGCCCTCGACGTTGCGCGCGGCGCGGCCGATAGTCTGGATGAGCGAGCGGGCCGAGCGCAGGTATCCTTCCTTGTCGGCGTCCAGGATCGCGACCAGCGAGACTTCGGGCAGGTCGAGCCCCTCGCGCAGCAGGTTGATCCCGACCAGCACGTCGAACTCGCCCTTGCGCAGGCTCCGGATGATCTCGACGCGCTCGATGGTCTCGATGTCCGAGTGCAGGTAGCGCACGCGCACGCCGAGGTCGTGATAGTAGTCGGTCAGGTCCTCGGCCATCTTCTTGGTGAGGCAGGTGACGAGGACGCGGGCGCCGGCCTCGACGCGTTTGCGGATTTCGCCGAGCAGATCGTCGACCTGCGTGCCGGCCTTGCGCACTTCGATCTCGGGATCGATAAGGCCGGTCGGACGGATTAGCTGTTCGACGACGAGGCCGCCCGATTTTTGGAGTTCGTAGTCGCCCGGCGTCGCCGAGACGTACACCACCTGGCTTGCGAGCCCCTCCCATTCCTCGAAGTTGAGCGGGCGGTTGTCGAGCGCCGAGGGCAGCCGGAAGCCGTACTCGACGAGGGTCTGCTTGCGCGAGCGGTCGCCGCGGTACATCCCGCCCAGCTGCGGCACGGTAACGTGGCTCTCATCGACGAACATCAGGAAGTCGCGCGGGAAGTAGTCGAGCAGCGTCGGCGGCGGCTGGCCGGGCGCGCGGCCGGTAAGATGGCGCGAGTAATTCTCGATTCCGGGGCAGAAGCCCATCTCGGCCAGCAGCTCGAGGTCGTACATCGTGCGCTGCTCCAGCCGCTGCGCCTCGAGCAACCGGTTCTCGGTGCGGAAGAATTCCAGCCGATCGCGGAGTTCGGTGCGGATGTTGCGCACCGCCAGCTCCATCCGGTCCTCGGTCGTCACGTAATGCGACGCCGGATAGATGCAGACGCTCTGGAGCTTTCGGATCACCTTGCCGCGCAGCGGATCGATTTCGTAGAGCGCCTCGACCTGATCGCCGAAGAACTCGACGCGCACCGCACGGCTTTCCTCGTATGCCGGAAAGACCTCGACGATATCGCCGCGGACGCGAAAGGTGCCGCGATGGAAATCGTAGTCGTTGCGCTGGTACTGGATATCGACGAGCTTGCGCAGCACGCGGTCGCGCTCGATCGTCTGGCCCTCCTCCAGGAACACCAGCATCTCGAAATAAACCTCGGGCTCGCCGAGGCCGTAGATGCACGAGACCGAGGCGACGATCAGGACGTCGTTGCGCTCAAGCAAAGCCTTGGTCGCCGAATGGCGCAGCTTGTCGATCTCGTCGTTGATGCTGGCGTCCTTCTCGACGTAGGTGTCGGTCGAGGGTACGTAAGCCTCGGGCTGGTAATAGTCGTAATACGAGACGAAGTAACGGACCGCGTTGTCCGGGAACAGGCTCTTGAACTCGTTGTATAGCTGGGCGGCGAGCGTCTTGTTGGGCGCGATCACCAGCGTCGGCTTGTTCACGTTGGCGACCACATTGGCCATCGTGAAGGTCTTGCCCGAGCCGGTAACGCCGAGCAGGACCTCCTGGCGCACGCCCTCGCGGACATTGCGGGTAATCGCTTCGATCGCGCCGGGCTGGTCGCCCTGCGGCTGGTAGCCGGAGACGAGTCGGAAGATCCCTTCTTTACCGCGCGCCAGTGAGAGCACGAAGCGATTTTAGCAGGGTCGCGATGCGTGCTGCGACCCGCGCGAAAACCCTTCGTTCTCGCAGCGCCCTCGTCGCGCTTTTCATGGAATCTGGAGCTGCAGCAGACCCCTTATCCCCTGGGCCCGCATTCTTTACGTCCCGATGTGGTAAGTTTTACCTCTGTTACACGGTTTGCGTCGCGCAATTGCACGTTTGGAGTCATCGCAGCACCGCGGCCTGCTGTAACGACGCTTCAAACAGCCTGAAAAGGCCCACAGAGCTTGAAAAAAGTGATTGCAGCCGCACCGGCTAGCGATGGCATTCCCTATGCTTCAGTTCGAGTGCCACGGCGCGTCGGAGCGAGTTGTCTCATGCGGCCCGTGGCCACAAGAAGATGTCGGAGGCCCGAGGAGGAGGAGGAAGACCAAACGATGTCCAAAATTACTCGTATAGCGGCGGCGTTGGCGATAGCGGCTGCGTTCGCGATGCCGGCGGGCGCGCAGATGGATCCGGTTACGACCTACGAGAATTTCCTGGCCCAGCATGCAGCGGCCGCCCAAGCGTTGTCAGCCAATCCAAGTCTGTATCGCAGCCCCGGTTTCATGGCCGAGCATCCGGACGTGTGGTCGTACCTGAATCAGAACCCCACGCTCTATCAATCGCTCGTGACCAAGGTTCCGGCCTATTCTCCCGACGCGGCGGCCTTCAGCCTGTCAAACTACCTGCACTACCATCCCGATATCGCTCAGGCGCTGACGGTCAATCCGTCGCTGGTCAATAATCCGGCATATCTCGCCCAGCATCCGGACTTCAAAGGGTTCCTGCAGCACCATCCGGGCGTCGCGCAGCAGCTGAGTATGCGTGGATGGAACTTCGCTCGATGGCAACAAACGCATCCGTGGGACCAGCGCAATCAGTGGCGCAATGTCGATGCGTGGAGCGATCGCAACTGGCATGACGAATGGGAACGTCAGCAGCAAATCTTCAACGAACAGCGGGAGCATGAGATCGCCGAGGCAGAGCACGAGCATCACGACAACGGCAAGCACCTCGGATGGTACAAGCATCCGGGCAAGCATCACCACCAGGACGAAGATCAAGACCATCACAAGGACCACGGCAAGCATCACGAGAAGCATCAAGGAGACGACGACTAGCAGGAAAGCACTATCGCCTGAGTCTCGCACAAAAATGTACCGGGCCGGCATACCACCGGCCCGGTTCATTTTTGAATGGCATGAGCTCGAACGCTCCCGCGATGACGATCTGAGCTTTACTGAATAGTCACGACATAACGACACTCGATTGCGCTCTAGCGGCGTCTAGTGTCGTCCATCGTTTCAGCTCAAACTCGAAGGGCGGTATGCAGCATGCCGTGATTAAAACGCCTTTTCAGCCGCTCTAATTATTGCCTCAGACCTAAAAAACTACATATAGTGCTACCGGCGTATGAAATTGGGGCTGTCAACTCTGTGCCTGCTTGGCAGCTGGCAAATGGCGCGCCTACAGGTGCGGGGAATCGACGCGTAACGGTTTCGCTGTGCTCGGCCGATCCGTCGAGCATCCGGCGTGAGCTGTCCTGACGCGTTGCGGGCCTGGGGCGATAGGAAAGAATGGGTTATGATCGGACGAAGACGAGGAAAGGCTTTCTGGGTTCTGTGGGCCGCGGCCGCGATTACGTTTGCGGGCTGCGGAATGACTACGGAACAGAGGGATTATACCATCTACGGCGCCGTCGCGGGCGCTGCGATTGGCGGCGGTATCGGCGGCGGCGTATTCGCAGCCGATAACAGCGATAACTGGCCCGCCGTCCCGGCCGGCATCGTAGGTGGTGCGATCATCGGCGGCATCATCGGCTATCTGATCGCGCCGCCTCCGCCGCCGCCTCCACCGCCACCGCCACCGCCACCGCCACCACCTCCTCCTCCTCCGCCTCCGCCGCCTCCGCCGGAGAAGATAATCCTGCGCGGCGTGCACTTTGACTTCGACAAGTCGAACATCCGCCCGGAGGATGCCGCAGTGCTAGACGAGGCGGCTGAGACTCTGAAGTCGCATCCGAACGTATCGATCGCAGTCAACGGCTACTGCGACGCGATCGGCTCGGTGCGGTACAATCTGCGACTATCCGAGCGCCGCTCCAACGCGGTGGTGAAGTATCTGGCAGATCACGGCGTGGCCGAGAGCCGTATGACCCCGCACGGCTTTGGAAAGACGGACTTCGTCGCGACCAACAAGACGCGCGAAGGGCGCGCCCAGAACCGCCGGGTCGAGCTGATCCCGAATCAGTAAGGTCTGATAGTTCAGGTCCGAATCCGGCCGCAGCCCCCTTCCGGGGGGCTGCGGCCATGTCAGAAGTGAACGTCTCGTCCTCTTGAGATTTCCCGCGATAGGTTGTTTACATAGCTAGGCTAAGCCCACAGTGCGGAGCAGGTAATGGGGGGGACGACGATGTGTCACATTGAGCGCAGCGGCAACAAACTCAATGGATTGACGGCGGGATTGATCCTGCTCGCGATGGCCGCGATTCCAATGGCAGGTTGTTCGCTATTCCAAAGCTCGACGGCGTCCGACGAATCTACTGCGTCCTCTGGCTCGTCGATGAAGGTCGAAGGAAGCGCACCGGCAAGCGAGGCTGCCGCGGCCGCTCCGGCAGCGGTTCCGGCGCCCGCGGTTCCTCACATAAACTCGCCCACGACGCCTGCCCTGGCGGCTGCGGCGCCGGTTAGCCCGTCGCCTGTAGCTCCGTCAAATACAGCACAGGCGATTCCGCCGTCGGCCGGAGTAGTCGCAAGCAGCGATACCACCCCGGCGCTCAACGTCCCAAACGCAACGGCTCCGGTTCTAAAGGGGCTTGATGGAAACGGGATGCAAGGCGCGGCGCAGGCGCTCAACCCGACCATGATCCGCGCGCTCAAGCAGTTTCGGATTGCGAGCGCGGCCTTTCCCGATTTCTGCCGCGAATGGGCGCACAAGCTGAGCATCCGCGAGCATGACAACGT
Organism: Candidatus Binataceae bacterium; assembly: GCA_035500095.1. Taxonomy (NCBI): domain Bacteria; phylum Candidatus Binatota; class Binatia (SeqCode); order Binatales (SeqCode); family Binataceae (SeqCode); species Binataceae bacterium (SeqCode). The sequence goes on along the minus strand of DATJXN010000109.1, from coordinate 2,750 downwards.
GAGCAACATCAAGTGGGTGATGCAAAACGGGGTCGAGACCGGAAGCTATGTCGGCTACGGTGCGGTCGATTCCTGCACGTGCAAGGAGGCCAGCAACGGAGTCGCCGTGGGCATCCTGACCTACAAGGAATACGACTACACCCTCACCGGCAAGAGTCTCGAGGAGGCGAAACACGCGTCACCGCACGCAACCTCGGTGGTTCCGACGCGCGAGATCTTCGCCTATGAGAAAGGCAAGTGGTTCTGGTAAGCCGCCATCACTGAACTGAAAAGTAACGGCCGGCTCTCCGCGAGTCGGCCGTTTGCTTTTCATCTCCGAAAGCGCGCGAGCGCGATCCGCCGGCGTCAGTTCAGTTCCTTGCTCGAGTACTCCAGGATGCGCCGCGCCACGATGATCATGTTGATCTGCTGCGTGCCCTCGAAAATGTCATTGATCTTCGCGTCGCGCATCCATTTTTCGACCAGGTAGCGCCGCGAGTAGCCAAGCGGCCCCAGTAATTCCACCGCCTTCTGCGTAATTTGCGTGACCGCGAGACCCGCCTTGGCCTTGGCCATCGAGGCCTCCAGGCTGTTGCGCATCCCCATGTCGAGCATCCATGCCGCGCGCCAGGTCAGCAGACGCGCCGCCTTGAGCTGAACCTCCATCTCCATGAAATCGCGTTCGACCGTGCTCAGCCGCCGGGGCGAGAGCCCGTAGCGAATCTCGACCTTCTGCTCGGCGAGAAACTCGCGCACGAAGTCGAGCGCCGCGCGACCAACGCCGATCGCCATCGCCGCGACGATCGGCCGCGTCGCATCGAACGTCGCCATCACATCCTTGAAGCCGCCACCCTCGCGCCTCACCTCGGGGCTGCCGAGCAGATGGTCGGCGGGCACGCGGCAATTGTCGAAAACCAGCGCCGCCGTGTCGCTCACCCGGATGCCGAGCTTTTTCTCCAACCGCGCCACCGACATACCGGGGGTTCCATGCTCGACAATGAAGGGCTTTATCCCGGGGCGACCGGCGCTCTTGTCCACCGTAGCCCAGACCACCACGAAACCTTCCGACTTCTCGACCGCCATCCAGCCCGAAGTGCAGAAAATCTTGTTGCCGTTGAGCACCCAATGGTCGCCGTCGCGATTTGCGGTGGTGGTCACCGCGGCAGAATCCGACCCGCAGCCGGGCTCGGTGATAGCCATCGCGCCCCACTTGGGTTTGCCGCCGCGAAAAGGCGAGAGAAAGCGCTGCTTCTGTTCCGGAGTGCCCGCCGCCATCACCGCCGCGCCGCCAAGGCCGGCGTTCGGAATTGACAGGAACAGTCCGGCGTCGCCCCAGCACAGCTCCTCCGTGGTCGCGACGGTATAGACGTTGCGCAGCTTCACGGCGCCCTGCCCGCTCGCGTCGCCGCCGCCCATCGGATCTCCGCCGGGTGCGGTGCTTGCGGCCCACATCGCGTTCAGGAAGTCCCACGGCTTCTCGTGCTCGCGTTCGTCGTACTCGCGCGAGATCGGCCGCATCATCTGCTCGGCCACCGTATGGAAAAGGTCGATGCGCTTTTGGGTCTGCGGGTCGATTTCGAAATCGATCATCTCAACGATCTCCCGTTGATATCTTTCAGACTGTGGCGAGTCCCTCGATCGCCGAGAGGCCGCGCGCGTTGCGCAGCCACATCTCGACCGGATGCTCGCGGATGTAGCCGTGGCCGCCCAGCACCTGGACCGCGTTGTCGGCCACTTTCAGCGCCGAAGCCGCAACATAGTTGCGCGCAAGATAGCTCTCGCGATGCGCATCTTCTCCGCGATCAAGGCGCCATGCAGCCTCCCATACGAGCAGGCGCGCCGCGTCGATCTCGATCGCCATGTCCGCCAGCATGAAAGCGACCGCCTGCTTGGTTGCGATCGGCACGCCGAAGGCCTTGCGCTCCTTGGCGTAGTCGCGCGCGTAGTCGAAAGCGGCATGCGCCAGCCCAACGCCCATCGCAGCCATCGCCAGCCGGGACTGGCTCGTCGCGCGCCTGAAATCCGCCCCGCCCTCGCCGCCCAGGCGCGCCTCGGCGCCGACGCGGCATCCCTTGAGCTCTATCGGGTAGCTCTCGAGCGCCTTGAGTCCCATGTTCTTCTCACGCTCCCCGACGCTCAGCCCCGGCGTCTCGCGCGCGACGAGAAATCCGTCCACCCGGTCGGAACCGGCGCTTGCCGCCCATATCAGGAGCGTTTCGGACGCCGCCGCCAACGCGACCATGCACTTTGCGCCGTCGAGGACGAACCCGTTGCCGTCGTTGCGCGCAAGCGTGGTCATCGCCGTCGGATCGAAATCCCATCGCGGCTCCATCAGCGCCGCGCCCGCCGGAGCGAAGTCCGCGCCGGTAAAGCGCTTGAGATGGCGCGCACGCTGCTCGTCGGTCCCTGTCTCTAGAACCGGGAACACAAGGAGCCGGGGCGCGAGCACATGAGCGGCGATCGCGAGGTCGCCGTAGGCGAGTTCCTCGGCGATTAGCGCGCCGGTCATAGCAAGGCGCGTATCGCCATTGCCGCCGAGGCTCTCCGGAATCGGCCCCTGCACGAGCCCGAGTTGCCAAGCCTGCGCGACGAGCGCCGCCGGAATCTCGCCGCTCTCGTCGGCGGGGCGCGCCGCGGGCCGAATTTGCTCGCGGGCGAACGCGCCGACGGTGTCGCGGATCATCTTTTGTTCTTCACTTAGCTCGAAGCTCAGCATGGTCGGTTTGAACCGGCTCCGTTTGAATTGTGCCAACTCCGCATACTAGCCCTGC
>DATJXN010000108.1 GCA_035500095.1 Candidatus Binataceae bacterium | reverse complement strand
GACCAGCCCGATTAGAACGTAAGCGGTGAACGCGACATAGGTAAAGTCGCGTTCCTTGAGGAAGAGCAGGAAGCAGAAGGCCACGCGCGCGAGCGGCACCAGCGTCAGCACCATCAGGCCGAGCGTCATAATCGGCCGCGGCTCTCCTTTGAGCGAGGCGGCGACGAGCGTAACGATGGTGTCGCGATATTGCGGGTGCCCGTACTTCTGCAAACGATGGAACCGCTCGATATAGTAGCCGGGAGACTGCCATGCGGTGCTCAACAGGCCGACCAGCAGGATTGCGATTGCGGCCACCAGGATGGTGCGCAGGATGATCGGGGTCCAGACCCGCAGAATTCGTTCTTCGTCGGCCGTGGTGTTGTTCATCTAGAATCCGCTCAGCGCGCGCCATCCCATCTCGACGGCGATCAGAACCAGTATTATCACGAACAGATTGCGCAGGGCCTGGACGTTGACGTGCGGCAGCACCCGGCTGCCGGTGAGCGCTCCGGCGGTGACTCCCAGCGCGACCGGCGCAGCGATCACCGTGGCGACGTCGCCGCGCGCGAGGAAGACCAGCGCGCCCGCGCCCGCGGTCACTCCGATCATGAAGTTGCTGGTCGCGCTCGAGACCTTGAGCGGGATGTGCATCACGTAATCCATCGCCATCACCTTGAGCGCGCCCGAACCGATCCCGAGCAGGCCCGACATCAGGCCCGCCACCACCATCAGGGCTGCGCCGCCCGGCACGTTGACCACGCCGTATTCGAGGTCCGTACCGCCGGTGTCGGCCGGTATCCGGCCGCCCAGTTTCAGGCGTTCGGCAAGCGCGTCGCATCGCGGCACCATCGAATCGCCGGCCTTGGTGACCGTAAAGTAGGCGGATTGCAGCATCATTAGCGCGAACAAGAGTTCGAGCACCCACGGCGGTACGATCCCCGCCAGGTAAGCGCCGGTTACCGCGCCGGTGACGGTTGCGCACTCGAGCACCATCGCCACGCGCAGGTTGGTCCAGCCGTCGCGCACGAAGGCGACGCTCGCGCCGGCGCTGGTGGCGACTACGGAGATCATGCTCGCGCCGACCGCGACCTGCATCGGAACGTGCGCGAGAATCAGCAGCGCGGGCACGATAAACACTCCGCCGCCCAGCCCCGAGAGCGCCCCGATAAAGCCCGCGCCCACGGCGAGCGCCAGAAGACCCAACAAGACGAACATTTCAGCCCATTCCCTCGCTCAAGTAAGTGCTAACACAATACGCGCAAGGGATGGCGAGTCGAGCCGGCGCGCGCCGATCGGAGTCATTGGACGAAAGGGGCCGCCCCCGAGCGCAGGGGCGCGAGATCTCAGCAGGAGCGGGGAGGGCGGCACTGCGCGTCAGAACGGCCGGGATGGACGAAGGTCGAGGGCAAGACGCGGATTGGCGCGCAATCCGCGTTCCATTTCGTCGGTTATTTCGCGCACCGCGCGCAGCGGATCGTTGGCACTCCAGATCGGATTGGTGACGACCAGATAGTCGGCGCCCGCCCGCACCGCTTCGGCGGCGCCGAACGGAAACTCGCTCGCCTCCCATCCTCGGCTGCGGCCCATTCCGGAGCTGATCACGTTGAAGCGCCGGCCGCAGGCGGCGCGCAGCCGCGCGGTTTCGTGCGGCGAAGTCAAAACGCCGTCGAGCGCCGCATCCGCCGCCAGTTTGGCCATCTGCACGACCCGCCGCGCGCCCCATCCGCCGTCCGCCGCGCTCGGCGCGGAACGGCTGTGGCCGAGGGCCGCAAGCATCGCGACCGCGATGATCTGCGGGCGGCGCAGTCCCTCGGCGCGGCATACGCGGATCACTTCGCCGCGTACGCGGTCCATCAGCTCTAAACTGCCGTGAGAATAAAGATCGAACATGCGCACGCCGAGGCGAGTCGCCTCGACAGCGGATTTGCAAACGGCGGGCGCGCTGTCGTGAAACCTGAGGTCGAGGAAGACTTCACCGCCGCGGCGGCGGATCTCGCGCACGAAGTCGGGTCCGCAGTTGAGGTAAAGCGGCTTACCAACCTTGAACATTCCGACCACGCGCGCCAGCTCATCGACCAGTCGCAGCGCCTCAGCAGGAGTGCCGAGATCGAGCGATACGATCAGCCGCTCGCGCAACGCGCCGTGCCGGATCAGGCTCGAGAATGGCCAGTACTGCGTCATCGTCCCTCCCCGCAAGGGACCATTGAGTTCGTAACCGGCGGCGCTACGGGCCGCCCAACATCCATCGCCACCTTCCATTCCCAACACCCTTTCCAATGATGCCAACGCGAGCCGAAGTCAAGGCGCGCGCGCATCGCGGTCCGAAGCCACGGAGATGGCTCGGGAGTCCGGCGAAACCGGCAGGGCTAGCGGCGGAACAGCGTGGCGTCGCCGATCGGCAATCCCAGCGCATAGCGGCGCAGCCAGTCGAGCGCGACCTGCCCGGTGAGGGTTTTTATCCAGTCGCGATTACCGCGCAGTTGATAGCGGCGCGCGGCTTTTACTCCGCTGCTCCCGACCAGCCCCAGGCATACCGTGCCCACCGGATGTGCCGCGGTGCCGCCCTCGGGCCCGGCGACGCCCGAGGTGGCGATCGCGACGTCGGCGCCCGCGCGCTCGCGCGCGCCGGCCGCCATCTCGAGCACGCATTGCTCGCTCACCGCGCCGTGCGCCTTGAGCGTTTCCTCGCGCACGCCGAGCAGGCCGGTCTTGAGGCTGTTGGAGTAGGTCACGAAGTCGCCGACGAAATATTTCGACGAGCCGGCGACGTTGGTGATGCGATGGCCGATAAGGCCGCCGGTGCAGGATTCGGCGACCGCGAGCTTGAGCCCGCGCTCGGTGAACAGCCGCGCGATCACCTCCTCCATCGAGGCGTCGCCCTCGGCGTAGATGAAGTTCGCGATTCGCCCGCGCACGCGCTCGCTCAGTTCGTCGAGCTTGCGATCGGCCTCGCCGGGCCTGCCCTCGACGGTTACGCGCAGCGAGATCTGGGGGAAGGCTGCGCGGAAGGCCACGCGCGCCTCCTCGGGCTTGATAAGTCCCGCGACCGCTTCGTCGAGTCCGGATTCGCTGATGCCGAAAGTCTGGAAGACGCGCACGGCAAAGATCGTGTCCGTGCCGCGATTGCTCCTGAGCCACGGCAGCACGGTGTCTTCCATCATCGGCTTCATCTCGCGCGGCACACCGGGAAGCACGACCAGGTGGCAGATATGGCCGCCGGCCTGCGGCACCGCCATCCGGAAGCCCGGCGCGGTGCCGAGTGGATTGCGCACGATCACGGAGGTGTCGGGCAGGTCGGCCTGCTTGAGGTTGTTCTCGGGCATCACGCGGTTGATCGAGGCGAAGATGCGCGTCATGTGATCGACGCTTTCCTGATCGCGCACCAGCTTTTTGCCGGTGATGCGCGCGACCGTCTCGTTGGTCAGGTCGTCGGCGGTCGGCCCGATTCCGCCGGTCGAGATGACCACGTCGGCCATCGCCATCGCGGTTTTCCAGGCCCACTCCAGGCGCTCGGGAACGTCGCCGACGGTCAGCACGGCGGCGACCTCGAGGCCGACTTCGGCGAGCTTGTCGGCGATGTAGTTGGAGTTGGTATCCACGATCCGGCCGGCGGTGATTTCGTCGCCGGTGGAGAGAATGACCGCCTTTTGAATCATCGATAGCTCCCTCGGCCCGAGCGAGCCGGGCCGTGCAAGAATCCGCCGCGCTAAAGCGCAACTGCCAGCGCCAGCGCATGCAGCACGAGGTTCGCATATATGGCCGCTACTATATCGTCAAGCATCACCGCGACGCCTCCGCGCATCCGGCGATCCACCAGCCCGGCGGGCTCGGGCTTCAGCACGTCGAACAGGCGAAAGAGCAAAAAGCCCGCGCCGTACGTCATCCAGTCCCCCGCCGGAGAGAGATACATCGTTAGCGCCATTCCGACTATTTCATCAATCACGATGTGTGAACTGTCGTGCTGATGGAGCAGCGCCTCGGCGCGTCCCGAGACCCAGCATCCGATCGCGAACAGCGCCGCGATAAGCGCGAGCGCGGCGAGTGGAGAGCGGCGGGCAAGCGGTACGGTCACCCCCACTGCCAGCACGAGTCCCACGACCGAGCCGGCCGTGCCCGGAGCATACGGCGCGTAACCGCTATAAAAGCCGGTCGCGAGGAAGAGGATCAGTTTGCGCACTAACTGAAGCGGTTTCAGTCGGGACGGACCGGGGTCGGAGTCGCGTCGGCTTCGACGGCCACCGAGCGCACGCCCTCGATCTTGCTTGCGACCTGGTTGGCGAGATCGTCCCACGGCGGCACCAGACCCGGACCGCGCACCTGCACGGCGCCTTTGGTGCAAAGCACTTCGATCGGCGCATGTCCGAGCTTGGGATGGGCGTGGCAGGCGGCGCGCACCTGGGCCGCGGTCGCTGCGTCGCGCATCTGCTGCCACTCCTGCGCGCCGATACGCGCGTCAATCTGCTCGGCGCAGGCGGCAAGGCCCGCGGCCGCGATCTCCAGCGGCGCGCCGTAGCCGTTGATCACCAGGTCGTAGGAGGCCGGGTCGTCGATATCGACGCTCATCAGGGTCTGGATACGCGCACGCACCTCGCGGTCGGCGTCGCGCACGCGGCGCTGGGACGCGATCGGGGTGAGATTCTCCAGCTCGCACACCGCCTTTACCCGTTCGTCGAAGGGTCCGACGGTGCGGACCTTGACCCCGCATCCGTAGGGCGGCAAAAAGACCGGCGCCGAGGGACTGATGGTCACCAGGCGGTCCTGCGCCATCTCGCGCAGCAGGGTCGCGCGAAAGAACGACGCGAAGCGCTCGCCCTCGGTCTTGAGTCGCGACCAGAAATGCGGCTGGCGTTCGTCGAGCACGACCAGTTGGTCGGGGGTGACGTTGTAATCGCGAGAAACCTGCGTGATCAGATCTTCTCTGCTCACGAAGCGGTAGCCCAGCCGTTTGGCCACGAGCCGGCCGAGGTCGTAGCCCCTCGACCCGAGCTGCTGACTCATCGCAATTATCGCCATCGGCGGTCTCCCGGAGGGTTGCGCGAGATTATCGGCGGATGAAATCTGGTCCCCGGCGCAATTTTAAATGCTCGCCGATGGTGTGGCAAACTGCGGCGCGATGGCTTTGCGGAGCGCAGGCGGATAGGATTTCTGCGCTGGAGGGCGGGCGCGAGCGCGCCCCGCAGGGACTGAGCGCGGCGGACGCGGCGCTCGCTCCGCGCGACGGTAAAATCATCCCGGGAATGTCGATGGCATCACGTAAACCAAGAATCGGCGGAGCGCCGATCAACCCTGCCGGAGTCACCGGCGACATGACCGCGGCCGACCTGATCGACGCGTCGTTCCTTGCCTACAACGGGCGGCGGTTGCGCGAGGCTTGCCGCCTGTTCGTCGAAAAAATGCTCGAGCCCGACGTGGTCGTCGGGATGAGCATCACCGGCGCGCTGACCCCCGCAGGGCTCGGGATGTCCTGTCTGATTCCGCTTATCGAAAACGGCTTCGTCGATTGGGCGGTGTCCACCGGCGCCAACCTCTATCACGACACGCACTTTGCCCTGGGCCTCAAGATGTTCCAGGGATCGGCCGAGGCCGACGACGTCGCGCTGCGCGAAGCCGGCGTGGTCAGGATCTACGACATCTTTTTCGACTACCGCGTGCTGCTCTCGACCGACGCCTTCTTCCGCCAGATCGCGCGCCAGGAGGAGTTCCAGCATCCGATGAGCAGCGCCGAATTCCATCATCGCGCCGGCCGCTACGTGGCCGAGCGCGAGCGCGTGCTCAAGCTGCAGAGCCGCTCGATGCTGGCGGCGGCGCATCGATGCGGAGTGCCGATTTACACTTCGTCGCCTGGCGATTCGTCGATCGGCATGAACCTCGCGCTGCTCGAAGTCGAGGGCTACGGCCTGCGCCTCGATCCGCTCGCCGATGTCAACGAAACCGCCTCGATCGTATACGCGGCCAAGGCCGCCGGGATGAAGAGCGCGGTATTCATCCTGGGCGGCGGCTCGCCCAAGAATTTCGTCCTGCAGACCGAGCCGCAGATCCAGGAAGTCATGGGCGTGGCGGAAAAGGGCCACGACTATTTTCTCCAGGTGACGGACGCGCGGCCCGACACCGGCGGCCTCAGCGGCGCGACGCCCTCGGAGGCCGTGAGCTGGGGCAAGATCGATCCCAACCGGCTGCCCGACTCGGTGGTTTGCTACGTCGATTCGACCGTGGCGCTGCCGCTCATCACGGCTTACGCGCTCGCGCGCCGCAAGCCGCGCAAGCAGCGCCGGCTCTATGACGAGCGCGAGGCGATGAGCGCGCGGCTGCGCACCGCCTACGAACGCGTGCGCCGCAAGCGCCTGCGCCGCGGCGAATCATGAGCGCGCGCGAACGGCACGTGACGAAGCGGGCGCCGGGCGGAGAGCTGGCGAGCGAGGTCGAGCACGCGCGCGCGGGCGCTCTGGAAGCGGGAGAAATCCTGCGCCGCCATTTCCGCGACGGCGGTTACGAGGTCGGCTCCAAAGGGCGCGACAATCCCGTGACCTCGGCCGACCTCGAGGCCGACGCCGCGCTGCGCGAGCATCTGCGCGGCGCCTTTCCGGATTACGGATGGCTCTCCGAGGAGACCGCCGACAATGCCGAGCGGCTTGCGCGCCGGCGGGTATGGATCGTCGACCCGCTCGACGGTACCAAGGAATTCATCAAGGGCCTGCCGGAATTCGTGGTCGCGATCGCGCTCGCCGAAGACGGCGTGCCCGTGCTCGGCGTGACCTACAATCCGATCAGCAACGAACTGTTCTGGGCCGCGCGCGGCGCCGGATGCTTTCTCGGCGATCGTCCCGTTCACGTGACCGATGCCGCCGGCCTCGCCGGCTCGGTAGTGCTCGCAAGCCGCAGCGAGACGGCGCGCGGCGAGTGGGGCGCCTACAAGGACACGATCGTCGCCAAGCCGATCGGCAGCGTCGCCTACAAGCTCGCGCTGGTGGCGGCGGGACAGGCCGACGCAACTTTCACCGCCACGCCCAAGAGCGAGTGGGATATCGCCTCGGGTGCCGCGCTGATTGCCGAAGCGGGCGGCTTGATGACCGACATCCACGGCCATCCGATCCGCTTCAATCGCAAGCACGTCAAGCTCGACGGCTTCGTCGCCGCAGGACCGGCGCTGCACGCGGCGCTCAGCAGGCTGGTGATCAAAAAGTAATTGTAAAGGCAACGCGGGCAGCGCCGCGCTCGTCGCCCGCTCAGATTTTGCGCTCACCGCTGCCCCAGACGTCGAAGGCAACGAGTCCGGCCAGGTAAACCGCGGCGGCAATATAGAACACGTCGGAGTAGGAGCCGGTCGCCTGCACGATAAAGCCGGTGGCGGCGACACCGACGATGCCGGGCAGGGTGGCGAAGGTATTCGAGATGCCCATCAGGATTCCCGCGTAACGCGGCGCGACGTCCAGATGGTTGACGCCCCATCCGCCCAACCCGATCGAGCCGCCGCTGACCGCCAGAGTCGCGAGCACCACAGCCTGCGTGGCCGTGTGTGCGAGCGGCATCGCGCAGACCGCGAGCGAGGCGAGTCCGAACGCGATCGTCACCAGCGTCTTGCGCACTGCCGTCATCCGCATCCCTCGACGCTGCAGGCTGTCGGCGAGCCATCCGCTGCAATTGGAGATCACGAAGGCCCCCACGTACGGCATCACTGCCATCACGCCAAGGTCCCTGAGCGGAACGTGGAAGGTTTGGTCCAGGTAGCTCGGCAGCCAGAGCAACAGGATGTAGAAGCCGTAGTTGTTGCAGAGATGGGCCATCACGATCGCCCACACCGCCGGCTCGCGGCAGATTTCGCCCCACGGGATCGCCTCGGCGGCGCCGACATCCTGCCGCCCTGCGCGTATTTCCGCCAGTTCGCCGGGCGTAACGCCGGACGAATCCTCGGGCCGGTCATCCGCCTTCCACCACCAGACCGCAAGCCATGCCAGTCCGATCAACCCTGAGATGTAGAACACGGCTTCCCATCCGAAGGCGATTATGATCGGCGGGCTCGCGAGCAGCGCGACGATGGTGCCGAGCGCGGTGCCGCTTAAGTGCAGCGAGATCGCGCGCGCCCGTTCGGAGGACGGCGTCCAGCGCGCGGCGATCGAATGGATCGCGGGGAAGTTGACGGCCTCGCCCGCGCCGAGCGCGCCCCGCATCAGCAGCAGCAGGCCGAAAGACACGGTTGCCAGAGGCGTCAGAAAGGTCGCGACCGACCACAGCGCGACGCCCGCGCCCAGTACGCGTTTGCCGCCGAAGCGATCGGCGAGCAGTCCGCCGGGCAACTGAAACCACAGGTAGCCCCAGAAAAACGACGACAGGATGAGGCCGCGCTCGGCGTCGCTGTAGCCCTTGGCATGGGCGAGCGGGATGATCGCGATCGAGATGTTGACGCGGTCGACGTAGCACAGCACCGTCGACAGCGCGAACAGGACGATGACGGTGTAGCGCCGCGGCCATCGCGCCGCCATCGCCACCGCGGCCTCGGCTGATAGTGATTCGGGCATCGTCAGTTCGCGCGAGCTTAATTGGATGCTGCCGACTTTGCCACTGCGGGCGCCGCCGTTGTTATCCGCGCGCCGTGCTAGTGGCTGAGCGCGTGGCGAATGGCGTTCAGAATATAAATGAAGTCGCGCGGCGAGTGCGCCTCGCCCATCGCGGCCACCCGCCCCAGCACGTCCATTTCCTCGGCGCTGATGCTGTGGGCGCGCCGCAGGCGCTCGTCGTTGCGGAACTCCTCCCAGACCGAGCGATGATTCCCGCCGCCGCCGCTGTTCGCGCTACTCAGCAGATCGCGCGCGCGGGGGTTGGCGAGCAGAAACAGCTCGCGGCTTTGCAGGCCCAGCACGTCGCTTAGCCGTGCGATCACCTTCTCCGAAGGATGGCGCTTGCCGGATTCGAGGTGACCGATGTACGGGGTCGAAGTTCTGATCCGCCGGGCAACTTCCTCCTGCGTGAGGTCGAGCCGGCGGCGGCGCTCGCGGATGACCGCGCCGAAGGTTCGCTGGTTCGCTTTTGCCATCGATATCCCCTATCGGCGCTAGACCTCCGGCGCCCCCCGCCGCGGAGCCCTAAGCCCTCAATTACCGTAAGGATTGCGCCCCTGGTTGAGATAGAGCGAGAAATTCGCGACCGTGCCGGGCACGTGCGCGGGGCCGCGAAAATGCCGCTCGGCGCCGGCCTCGAGCGGGCCGACCTGCATCCGGTCCTCTCCGAGCGGCCGTCCCGCGCTGTCGTAGTAGTGAATCTCCAGGTCGAGCGTCGCCGGCTTGGCGCCGGTGTTGCGCAAATCGCCCGACACGAAGACGCTGTCGCCTTCGTGTTCGAAATGGCTGTCGAGCACCTTGACCGGCTGCGTGCGCGTCAGCAGCACGAACACGATCGCCGCGAAAGCCATCGCTCCCAGCAGGATGAAAAGCGTACCTTTGCGCATGGCGCCGGCGCAGGCTTGCGACGCGGTTCAGTACGAACGCGGCAAATGCAGCACGTGCTCGCTTATCGTGTTAAGCACCATCTCCTGCGAGACCGGCGCGATCTTCAGCATCCGGCACTCGCGAAAATAGCGCTCGACGTCGTACTCGCGCATGTAGCCATAGCCGCCGAGCGTCTGCACCGCGCGGTCGCAGGCCTCGAAGCCGGCTTCCGCGGCGCGCAGCTTGGCGATATTGGCCTCGGGTCCGCAGGGCTTGCGATGGTCGAACAGCCACGCCGCCTTCATCATCATCAACTCGGCCACCTCGAGCTTGGCGTAAGCGTCGGCGAGCGGATGCGCGATGGCCTGGTTCTGGCCGATCGGTCGTCCGAAGACGATCCGTTCCTTGGCGTAACGCACCGCTTTGTCCACCGCCGCGCGCCCGATCCCGATCGCTTCCGACGCGATCAGGATGCGCTCCGGGTTCAGCCCGTCGATCAGGTAGCGGAAGCCCTTGCCCTCCTCGCCGATCAGATCGGCCGCCGACACCTTCAGGTTGTCGATGAAGAGCATGTTGGTGTCCACCGCGTGGCGCCCGAGCTTGAGCAGCTCGCGCACCTCGATCGCGTCGCGGTCGAGGTCGGCAAAGAACAGGCTCATCCCCTCGGTCTTCTTCGCCGCCTGCTCGAACGGTGTGGTGCGCGTGAGCAGCAGCATCTTGTGGGCTTCCTGCGCCTTGGTGGTGAAGACCTTGCGCCCGTTGATGACGTAGTTGTCGCCCTCGCGCCGGGCGAAAGTCTTGATGTGGGTGATGTCGTTGCCGGCGTCGGGCTCGGTCACGGCAAAGGCCGCGTGCAACTCGCCGCTGACGACGCGCGGCAGATGGCGGCGCTTCATCTCTTCGCTGCCGTGCAGCACGATCGGGGTGAGCCCGAAGATCGACAGATGGATGGCGCTGGCCGCGTTCATCGCGCCGGCATACGCGACCTCGCGCATCACCAGCGCGGCCTCCGTGATGCCCAGTCCGCTGCCGCCGTATTCCTCGGGGATAGCCACGCCGAGGTAACCGGCCTTGGCCACGGCCTGGTAGAAGTCGTGCGGAAATTCGTGCGCCGCGTCCTTGGCGCGCCAGTATTCGTCGGTGAAGCGCGCGCACATCGCGCGCACGCCCTCGACGATTTCCCGCTGCGCCCCGGTCAGATCGAAATCCATGTCACCATCCCGTCGATGCTAAGGTTCATGCGAAAAATATAAGAGCGGTTGAAAACATCGCCTGCAAAGGCAAAAGCCGCGGGCGACCGCTTCGCGCCGATCAGGCTACGCGCATCTTAACCACTGACCCCATTATTACAACCCGTGCGCAGCCAATGTAACCCGCGCGCACTGCGGCTCAGCATCGACCGCGTTGCCGCGCTCGTTTATAAGAATCGGATGCGTTCGCGGCCGCTTCAAATCCCGCACCCGGTTGATTTGCGATGAGCCCGGCGGCTGCCGTCGTGCTCCTCGGACTGCTGCTGCTTGGGCCGGTCGTATCGCGCACGATCGAAGAGCGGATCGAGATCTTTTTCCTCGCGATGGGGCTGATCTCGATGACGCTTGCGCGGGCTTGGCGATGGGAGGTCGTGGGCCGCGCCGCACGCGTGCCGCTTTGGATCACGCTCGCGGTGATCGTCGCCGACGTCGTGTTCGGCCGCGTGCGCGGCTCGCTCGATCGCGCTCTTGGATGGATGCAGGCGCGGATCGCGCGTCCGCTGCTATGCGGCGGAGCGGCCCTGGCGATCGGCCTGCTCTCCGCGATCCTCACCGCGGTCGTCGCGGCGCTGATGCTGACGGAATTGATCGAGCTGATGCGCCTGGGTCCGGGCGCGCGCACCAAAGTCGCGGTCGCCGGATGTTTCGTCATCGGCCTGGGCTCCGCGCTGACACCGCTCGGTGGGCCGCTCTCGACGCTCGCGGCGAGCGGCCTTGGGCTCGACTTCGGGGGCCTCTTCGCGATGCTTGCGCCGTACGTGTTACCGGGGATGCTCGCCTGCGCGATCGCCGCCGCCCTCTTTGCCATGGGCGATGACGGTTTCGATGCCGCCGCCGGGGCGCCGACCGTGGTGCTCGTTCGCGAGTCAGTCGTCCTCGCCCTGCTCCGCGGACTTGAAGTTTACTGCTTCATCGCGGGGCTGGTGCTCGTGGGCGAAGCCTTCGCGCCGCTCGCGGCGCGTTACGTCCCGATGCTTGGGCACTCGGCGCTGTTTTGGGCGAACTCGGTTTCGGCCGCGATGGACAACGCGACGCTGGTCGCCCTGGAGATGCATCCGATGGACCCGGCGCGGGCACGCGAGGCGATAGTCGCCCTGCTGGTGGCGGGCGGGATGCTCATCCCGGGCAACATCCCGAATATCGTGGCTGCCGGCGCGCTGCGGATTGGCGCCGCCGCCTGGGCGAAAATCGGCGTCCCGATGGGCCTCGCGCTGCTTGGCATCTACTTTGCGTTGTTGCGGACCGTTGGCTGAGGTGCGGCGCTACGTTTAGCGGAGCCGCGGAATTTCGGAGCCGTGATGCGGGCAAATTGCATTGCTTCGCAACAGCGCGGGCCGCGGCCAAGCCTGTGCGGTCGGCATGATGATGCCTAAAACGGCATCAAACCGCATCTGTGCGACTCGTGTTTCAGAAGTAATGCGGGTGTTTGCGTTAGGTGAATTTTCGTGACAGAAAGCGTGATACGCCGCGTACGTACCAGTGTCGTTCGCCGCGACGGGCGCGAGTCCGCTATCGTACATACGAAAGTGAGTTCGCAAATTTAATCGCGGGCGACGTCGGTCTCAATCGGAAAAATATATGGGGTTGCCGCCCCTAAAGCGGCCAGGAGGGTTACGCGTTCGATGACTCCCAAACAAGTTCTCCAGATGATCAAGGACAAGGGCGCCACGTCCGTGGACCTGAAGTTCATGGACCTGCTGGGGCAGTGGCAACACTTCAGCGCGCCGATCAGCGAATTCCAGGATGAGTCGCCGTTCGACGAGGGCCTCGGCTTCGACGGCTCATCGATTCGCGGATGGCAGTCGATTGAAAACAGCGACATGCTGGTCATCCCCGACCCCGCGACCGCGGTGATGGAGCCCTTCACCAAGGAACCCACCCTCACCATGATCTGCGACATCTCGGACCCGATCACCCGCGCCGACTATTCGCGCGACCCGCGCAACGTCGCGCGCAAAGCCGAGGCCTATCTCAAGTCCACCGGTATCGGCGATACTGCCTACTTCGGCCCCGAGCCCGAGTTCTTTATCTTCAACGGCATCCGCTACGACACCAACCAGCACTCGAGCTACTTCCATATCGAGTCCGAGGAGGGCTTCTGGAACAGCGGACGCGAGGGCGCCAACCTCGGCTACAAGCCCCGTTACAAGGAAGGCTACTTCCCGGTGCCGCCCAACGACAGCCTGCAGGACATCCGCGCCGAGATGGTGCGCGAGATGGAGCGCGTCGGCATCCGCGTCGAAAAGCAGCATCACGAAGTCGCGACCGCCGGCCAGGCTGAAATCGACATGCGCTTCCAGTCGCTGGTGAAAATGGGCGACTGGCTCACCTGGTACAAGTACATCTGCAAGAACGTCGGGATCCGCCACGGCATGACCGTAACTTTCATGCCCAAGCCGATCTTCGGCGACAACGGCTCCGGCATGCATACCCATCAGAGCATCTGGAAGGGCGAGACCCCGCTCTTCGCCGGCTCGGGCTATGCGGGAATGTCGGAGCTGGCGCTGCACTACATCGCCGGCATCCTGCATCACGCGCCCGCGATCGCCGCGTTCACCAATCCGGGCACCAACTCCTATCGCCGCCTGGTGCCGGGTTTCGAGGCGCCGATCAACCTGGCGTACTCGAGCCGCAATCGTTCGGCCGCGGTGCGTATCCCGATGTATTCGCCGTCGCCCAAAGCCAAGCGAATCGAGGTGCGCTTCCCCGACCCGACTTGCAATCCGTACCTCGCATTTTCGGTGATGCTGATGGCGGGACTCGACGGCATCCAGCGCCGGCTCGACCCGGGCCAGCCGCTGGACAAGGACATCTATGCTTTGACTCCGGCGGAGTTGGCCGAGGTGCCCAGCATGCCGGCGTCGCTTGAAGCCGCGCTCGACAATCTCAAGCGCGACCACGAATTCCTGCTGAAAGGCGACGTCTTTACCGAAGATCTGGTCGAGACCTGGATCGACTACAAGATGTCGAAAGAGGTCAGCCAGATGCGCCTGCGGCCGCATCCGTACGAGTTCGCGCTTTACTACGACGCGTAAGCGCGCGAACCGCCTGCGGCGCACGCGCCAGCGCGGGCGCCCCGCGGTGAATCGATAATAGAAAAGACGGCGGACCCTCGGGTCCGCCGTCTTTTTCTTCCGCCGCCGGCACGCGTTCTTTCGTTGCGCGCGCCGCTTTCGCGCGCGCGCGGGCGTGCTGCGACGCGCCGCGGATGATAGTTTGATCTATCGAAACGGCCCGCGTCCCTGCGGGGACGCAGGCGGTTCCTTTATGATGAATGGGCCGGGGCAATACTCACGCGCGAGCATCAGCGCGGCTGCCCCCCCCCGCG
>DATJXN010000107.1 GCA_035500095.1 Candidatus Binataceae bacterium | reverse complement strand
CCCGGGCAATCTGCCGGTCTATCGCGGGATCACCGGCGAACTCTACGGCGGCGGTCCCGAATTGCGGCTGCAGCAGGAACTGGTGCTGGGGATCGGCGGCTGGCGCCTGTTGAGAAGGCTCGGACACCATCCGGAGGTCTGTCATCTCAACGAAGGGCACGCGGCGTTCGCGGTGTTGGAACGCGTGCGCACCTTCATGGAAGAGAACGGGTTGCCCTTTGACGCTGCGCTCGCGGCGACGCGCGCCGGCAACCTGTTCACCACGCACACGCCCGTCGCGGCCGGCTTCGATCGATTCTCGCCCGAGCTGATGCAACTTTACCTGGCGCGCTTCGCAAGCGAACGCCTGCATCTCGATATGAAGGAGTTGATGGCGCTCGGCCGCGCTAATCCCGATGACAACGCGGAACCGTTCAACATGGCGTACCTGGCGGTCCGCGGCGCGGGCGCGGTCAACGGGGTAAGCCGGCTCCACGGCGAAGTCAGCCGCTCGATATTTCGCCCGCTCTTCCCGCGATGGCCGGTGGACGAGATTCCGGTAGGCGCCGTCACCAACGGCGTGCACATGCCGAGCTGGGAATCCGTGTTCGCCGATCGGTTCTGGAGCGCGACGTGCGGCGCGGAGCGATGGCGCGGCACGACCGCGGGCATCGGCGAAAAGATCAGGGCGGTCAGCGACGAAGCGCTGTGGGAGCTGCGCAGCCAAAACTGCCAGGAGCTGGTGCGCTTCGTGCGCCTGCGATCGCAGGTCCAGATGGCGGCTTACGGCGCGTCGCGCGAAGAGATTCATCGCGCAAAAACCATGTTCGACCCCAACGCGCTCACGATCGGCTTTGCGCGCCGCTTCGCCACCTACAAGCGGCCGAACCTGCTGCTCCACGATCCGGATCGCTTTGCCAGGATTCTCACCAACCCCGACCGCCCGGTCCAGTTCGTGGTCGCCGGCAAGGCGCATCCGGCCGACCAGCCCGGCAAAGAGATGATCCGCCAGATGATTCAATTCATCCGCCGCCACGATATCCGCCAGCACGCCGTGTTCCTCATCGACTACGACTTGCTGCTGGCCGAACGCATCGTCGGCGGCGTTGACGTCTGGATCAACACGCCGCGCCGCCCGTGGGAGGCCTGCGGCACCAGCGGAATGAAGGTGCTGATCAACGGCGGGCTGAACCTCTCCTCGCTCGACGGCTGGTGGGCCGAGGCCTACGACCCGCAGGTCGGATGGGCGATCGGCGACGGCAAGGAGCACGGCGACGACCCTGCGTGGGACGCGATCGAAGCGGAGCAGTTGTACGACATCCTCGAGCGCGAGGTGATCACCAAGTTCTATCGCCGCGACAGCGCCGGATTGCCGCGCGAGTGGATCGCGATGATGCGCGAATCGATGGCGCGCCTTACGCCCGAGTTCTCGGCCAATCGCGCGGTGCGCGAGTACACGGACAAATTTTATCTTCCCGCGGCCGAGGCCTACCGCAGACGCGCGGCGTCCAGGGGCGCGCCGGCCGAGGAGCTTGCACGATGGACCCGCTCGCTCGCGCCACTGTGGAGCAAACTCAAGTTCGGCCAGGTCTTCGTGGAAACCGCCGGCGACCTTCATCGGTTTCGCGCGCAGGTCTATATGAACGGCATCGAGCCCGAGGCCGTGCGGGTCGAGTTGTACGCGAATTCCAACGGCGGCGGCGTACCGTTTCGCCAGGCGATGACGCGGGCCGAGGCCCTGGTCGGCGCGGTCGGCGGGTTCGTTTTTACCGCGGACGCGCCCTCGAACCGACCGGCCGCCGACTATACGCCGCGGATCGTCCCGTCGTATCGCGACCTCGCGGTCCCGCTCGAAACGCCGGAAATTCTCTGGCAGCGATAGACGGGGAAGATATTGGCCCGCGCGATCTCGATCGCGCACGCGCTCGCCTGCGTAATCTCAGCTTTCCTCGAGATCGCGCCGCGGGTCCACGAAGAAGGTAAGGAGGCGGTTCTCGCAAAGATCCAGAACCGCCTTGACCCCTCACCCGCCCCCAGGACAACCGGGGCAACGAATCAGGTCTTCTCGGCGAATGGAACGTTATTCCGGCGCGGGGGCGGCGGCGATCCCCTTGATCCGGTTGTAGAGCATCGCGGCGGCGCCCACGGCGAGCAGCACGGCGATCGCGCCGTCGAAGCGATGGAAGTACGGGCCGAGATTCTTCCACTGCTCGCCTAGCTTCATCCCGGCCCACGCCAGTCCGAGGCACCAGAGGTACGAACCCACGAGCGTGTAGATCGTAAACGGCGCAAGCCGCATCCGCGCAACTCCGGCGGGGAGCGCGATAAACGTGCGAACCACCGGCAACAGCCGGCTGGTGAAGACCGCGTGCGGTCCCCAGCGATCGAAAAAGCGGTCGGCAAGTTCGACTTCGTGCGGCGCGATCAAAACATAGCGCCCGTATTTCAGCAGCAGGCGGCGGCCGCCGTTGGCCCCGATGAAGTACGCGACGTACGACCCGAGCAGGCATCCCACAGCCCCGGCGATCGCGACCGCGTTTAGCCCGAAGCGCCCGGTCGAGACCAGGTACCCCGAAAACGGCATCGTAACTTCCGAGGGCAGCGGCACGCACGCGCTCTCGACCGCCATCAGCAGCACGATTCCGCCGTAGCCCATCGCTGAGATGGTCGCGACGATAAACATCGAGAGCGCGGTCATCAGCCGATCGATCATCGTGCCCTGCTCCTGGCGTCGGAGAGACAAACCGCACACGGAGAAATCGCGGCGCAATTCATGATCGAACAGGGTGCCATGCGCCGGCGGGCAGCGCCAGCGCGGTCGCCCCGCGGGGCGGGCCTGCGGGCGCGCAGGCGGGCGGAGCGCCGGGTTTCCGTTTAACTGTATATATGTTGATTGCCAAGCTTGTCTTGGCCCGCGGATCGGGCAAGACTGCCGATCGTAAGCAAGCCACACGCGAAGCGAGAAAAAGACCCATGGCAAAAGACACGCTCTCCATAATCGACAACCGCACCGGCAAGCAGTACGAAATTCCGATCGAGGAAGGCGGCGTGATTCGCGCCGCCCGTCTGCGCGACATCAAGAACAGCCCCGACGATTTTGGCCTGATGTCCTACGACCCGGCCTTCACCAACACCGCTTCGTGCAGGAGCAAGGTGACCTTTATCGACGGCGAAAAAGGCATCCTGCGCTATCGCGGCTACCCGATCGAGGAACTGGCCGAGCACAGCAACTACCTCGAGGTCGCCTACCTGGTGGTCAAGGGCGAGCTGCCGAACGAGCAGCACTACCGCGCCTGGGAAGAGAACATCAAGACCCACACGATGGTGCATGAGAACCTGAAGAACTTCATGCAGGGCTTCCGCTACGACGCTCATCCGATGGGGATGCTGGTGGGAACGATCGGCGCGATGTCGACGTTCTATCCCGACGCCAAGGAAATCATGAACCTGGAGTCGCGCCGCCTGCAGACGCGCCGGCTTATCGGCAAGCTGCCGACGCTCGCGGCGTGGGCCTATCGCCACACGCGCGGCCTGCCCTACGTCTATCCCGACAACGATCTCAGCTACGCGGGCAACTTTCTCTCGATGCTGTTCAAGATGACCGAGCTGCGCTACAAGCCGAATCCGACGCTCGAACGCGCGCTCGACATCCTGTTCATCCTCCACGCCGACCACGAGCAGAACTGCTCGGCCAACGCGATGCGCTCGGTCGGGAGTTCGCAGGTCGATCCCTACTCCGCCGTCGCCGCGGCCACCGCGGCGCTCTACGGGCCGCTGCACGGCGGCGCCAACGAGGCGGTGATCCGGATGCTCACCGAGATCGGCTCGGTCGCGCGCATCCCGGAGTTCATCAAGAGCGTCAAGGGCGGCGAGCGCAAGATGATGGGCTTCGGCCATCGCGTGTACAAGAGCTACGACCCGCGGGCCAGGATCGTGAAGCGTCTCGCCTACGAGGTCTTCGAAGTCACCGGGCGCAATCCGCTTATCGATATCGCGCTCGAGCTCGAGAAGATCGGGCTCGAGGACGAATACTTCGTTTCGCATCGCCTCTATCCCAACGTCGATTTCTACACCGGCATCATTTACCAGGCGATGGGATTCCCGATGACCATGTTCCCGGTGCTGTTCGCGATTCCGCGGACCTCGGGATGGATGGCGCAGTGGGCCGAGATGGTGCGCGATTCGGAGCAGAAGATCGCGCGCCCGCGCCAGGTCTATGTCGGCGAGAAGATCCGCCAGTGGCTGCCGATCGAGAAGCGGCCCAAGCCGACCATGCGCGAGGACGCGGTGAGCGATCAGATCTGATGCGGTGAGCGATCAGAGCAATCGATCTCAGGAACGAAAAACTCGCCACACCTTCTCCGCTCAGCGTCAAGACGCCGATGATGCCGCCGAAGAGCACCATCCAGAGCAGCGCACGCCAGCGGCCTCGGCAAACAAGCGCTTATTCTCGCCGTGGCCGGCGCCTACCTGGCAGAGCACACGCTCTGGCTCTCCTGGGATGAGCCCTGGTCGTGGGGCCCGCGCCTGCTGTTGCCGGCGGTGCCGGGATTGATGGCGCTGACCGTGCTGCTCGAGCGGCGGAGGCGGTGGCTACTGGTCGCACTGACGGTCGGCGGGTCTGTCGTCAACGCGCCGACGCTGATTGAATTTCGGCTACGCACCGATGTTTCGCGTCTGGGGCGCCGTGTGGCGCGAGAGCGCGGACGCATATCGCAACGCAGATCAGGTCGCCACGTTCGTGCATCAGGCGGGCACTGCGCCGCTCGCGACCAGCGTCGAAAGCTCGCGCACGCTGAAAATCGTCAACCTTTGGTGGTGGATGCTTCCGGCGCTCGGAATTCCGCGCGCCGCGGGCGCGGCCGTGTCCGCAGCGCTGCTGGCTTGCGGGCTGTGGCTTATCGCGCGCGCGCTGGCCCGCGCGCCCGACGACGACGAGGTCCCGCCACCGGCCGGCTAACCCTTGTTCTGCGTGGACGGCCGCGAAGCAGGCGCGTCTGACGGATGCTCGACCACCACTTCGGCTCCCGCGGGTATCATCGCGGAGTCGCCGCGGGCCTCGGGCGCGGCGTCGTGTCCGTTTTGCGGCTCTGCAGCCTCGGCAGCGGCCGGCTCAGACGATGCCATCGGCATCAGGTTTGGCGTCCCGGGCATGGCCAGCGCGAGCGCGGGATCCTGCGCGATGGCGTCGAGCGCGCGGCGCGAGATCTCGTCGGCGACCTGCACCGAGTGCCGCGTGTCGGCAGGATAGCGAATGGTAAGCTCGATCCCGTTGGTGCCGAGGCGCAGGCGGCTTTGCGGACGCGGCGACTCGAACTTCATGCTGACTTCGCGCTCGAGGTTGCTGTACTGGCGCTGCACGGCGTCGCGGTATCGCGCGTAGACGTCCTCGACCACTTCGAGCAGCCGCTTCTCCGCCAGCCGGTAGTCGCAATCCGGCGCCAGCGTGAGGCGGAACTCATTCCACACGAAGTTGGTGCCGGGGGCCTGCTTGAAGAAGTTGCCGTTGGCCTGAAAGACTATCGAATTGGGAAAGATCACCACGCGGCCTGTCGGCTGGCGCGAGTTGCCGTCGCCCACCAGTTCCATCAGCGCCAGCTTGAACAACCCGATGTCGATCACGTCGCCGCTGATGCCGGCGATCTGAATGCGGTCGCCGACGCGGATGCCGTAGCGGCCGGTGACGAAGAAGTAGCCCGCGAAGGACAGGATCACGTTCTGCAGCGCGAGCGCGATACCGGCCGCCGCAAACCCCATCACGGTCGCGAGCGTCCCGAGCTGGCTGGCGAAGTCGAACAGCAACACCAAAACCACTATCAACGCCACCGTAAACCTGCGCAGCTGGAGCAACTGGCGGCGCCGGCGGAGGTCCTGCACATAGCGCAGCGTCAGCCTGCGCCAGACGAAGGCCGCAATGAAAACCGCGAGGAGGACCACGCCGAGCGCGGAGAGCCGCAAGATCAGCCGGCGCAACTGGTCGTCGGATCGCTGCCTCACGGTGCCGATCCATTGCTGGAGATTCGCCGAATACAGCTGCAGCACCACACGCTGCTTGGCCAGCGGCAAGAGCGCATCGGTGATCATTTTGTGGCGCTTGATCAGATCGTCGAACTGCCGCTTGCGCGCGCGACTGGCGGCGAGGTCGTCGCTATCCGGCGTGGCCGCAAGCGCGTCGGCGCGGGCGTTGAGCTCGCGCAAACGCGCAACCAAGGACGTGCGTGCGGCTTCGGCCTGCGATCCGAGGAGCCGGGTCTCGCTGACCCTCGCACTGAGCTCGCTCTGCGCTTTGCCCAGCCGTATGAGCGCCTCGACCGCCCCCAGCAGCCCGCTATCGGGCGCCGGCGGAGTCAGGTCCGCGCCATGCGCCGCGACCGCTGCCCCAGGTTGCGGAGCCGCGGGCACTGCCCCTGCGGCCTTGGACGGCGCACTCAACTGCGGGATGCCGCGCTCGAGCGCGTCGATCTGCGCCGAGAGGCCTGCGCTCTGACCCGGAACCAGGACATTGGTGGTCTCGAACTGAACGATCGCGTTGTACGAATCGAGCCGCGACTGCGCGAGTTCCGTCTGGCTCTGCACGATCGCGAGCTGGCGCGCGAGTGTTGTGCGCTGCACTCCCTTGGCGCTTGCCATCTGCGCATTGAGCTGAACCGTCTCCTGCTTGAGCTTATCCAGCGCCTTCTGCTGGTCCTGGATCCGAGCAGTCAGGCCAGCGAGCCCCGGCAACGCAGTTGACGTTTCGCCCTTCCCTGCCCCAGCAGCGCCAGGCGCGGCTGGCCCCGCGCTGGCGTCGGCAACGGCCTTTTCGGCCTTCAGCAACGCGGCCTCGGCGCGCGCGTATTCGAAGGCGACCTTAACCGCCTCGAGCGCCATCCGGCGGTCGTCGTCGACGAAGAGCATCTCGGCCGGCTCGGTCGCCAACCGTTCCTCGGCTTCGAGTGCGCGGTACCAAGCGATCGTGTCGCCGAGGAAGTTGACTACTGCAACGCGTTCGTCGGCCCGCGGCGGCGAGGCGACCGTCTGAGATGTTGCAAGCGCGCTCGGCTGCTTCGCGCCGCCAGGCGCGGCGCTTGCCGCCGTAGCGGCCGCCGCCGGTCCTGCCGAGGCGGCGGCCGCACCGGCGGCGGCGCGGATGGGCGGCGGCGGAGAATCCGCCGCCGCCCATCCGCGGTGCGTC
>DATJXN010000106.1 GCA_035500095.1 Candidatus Binataceae bacterium | reverse complement strand
GACTCACCACTCGCTACTACGACCGCCTCGGAGTGCCCAGACTTGCCCACTAACCTCAACCTTCCGAACCGCCGGATGCGGACCCGCATGTCCGGTGGTGTGGCAGGGGAGTAGCGCTGCGGCGCTACCCCCTATGCCGATTTAAAACCCATCCCAGGGAGACCGTGGGTGGCCGCCGCGTTGCTAGCGGACCCAGCGCCAATGTCCGTCCACCAACCGCCAATGCCACCCGGGGCGCGGCAGAATCGGTGCGTTCCAGGCCCGGTAGTTGTTGTAGGCGTAAACCGGAGGATGGTGGTAACGCCATTCTTCGTGCCAACGTCCGCCGTCATGGCGGTCGTGGTCATAGGCCAGCGCAGGACCGGCGAACAGTGCGCCCGCCATCGCCACAGTGAGCAGCAGCGTTGCGACCTTCGTTTTCATTTTGGGTATCCTCCGTGCTTCCTGATTAACCCTCTGAAGCTAAAGACGACGCACCCAGGAATACGGTTACAGCCAGCTTGCCAGCCCCGCGGCACGGGTGATATCTTCATTGACGTGTGGGCTTTCGCCCACTTTTTCGTTTGGCCGGTTCGCCCGATGAGTTGCGGCGCTCGGGCGCAGAAACCTCCTGAGACAGAGTCGGCTGCGATGGGGCGCTGCGGGAGCGCGATTTCGGGCGCTGCGCGGCCGGCGGTGCGCGCGTTCGCACCGCAGAAAAGCGCTGACGCGGCGGCGAGCGCCAGCCCATACGAAAGGGGAGAGGGCGGCACGCGGGAGTTTTTGTGACTGACGCAGGCGCGGCGGGAAATGGCAGGCAGGGCCAGGAGATGGTGGTGCAACTCCATCCGGTGGCGATGCGCGTGGCCGAGTTGCTCGGGCCGCATATCGAGCGACAGGGCTTCGAGCTCGTCTCGGTCGAGTATCACAAGGGCACGCGCAGCTCGATGTTGCGTCTGTTGATGGATCGGCCGGGCGGCGGTATTGGGCTCGCCGACCTGGAGCGTCTCTCCCCGATGCTGAGCGACCTGCTGGACGTTTACGATCCGATCGAGGGGCGCTACACGCTGGAGGTCGCCTCACCCGGGCTGAATCGCCCGCTCACGCGGCGCGCCGATTTCGAGGCGTTTGTCGGCCAGCGGGTCAAAGTCAGGACGCATCGCGCGATCGACGGCCAGAAGTCCTTCACCGGCGCGCTTGCGTCGGTGGATGCAGAGGGAGTTGAGATAGAAGACGAAGCGAGCCGGCGCCGCCTGCGAATCGGCTTCGGCGAAATGAAGGGAGCGAACTACGAATACGATTTTGATGGAGCCGGACGCCGATGCGGCCGCTGAGACTGGGAACGGCGGGCGCAAAAGCGCCGGTTCAGGATTGGCCGATGGATTATTTTATGGGGCGGCGCATGCCGGGCCATCATGCCCCGTGGAGGCCGTATGACCGGAGAGCTTAACCGGGTTATCGAGCAGGTTTCCAAGGAAAAAGGGATCGACAAGACGATCGTTATCAGCGCGGTCGAGGAGATGATGCATTCGGCGGCGCGGCGGACGTTTGGTAACGAGCGCAATATCGAGTCGCGCTACAACTCCGAGCTCGGCGAGGTCGAACTGTTCGAGA
This sequence comes from Candidatus Binataceae bacterium, assembly GCA_035500095.1. Classification (NCBI taxonomy): domain Bacteria; phylum Candidatus Binatota; class Binatia (SeqCode); order Binatales (SeqCode); family Binataceae (SeqCode); species Binataceae bacterium (SeqCode). The sequence continues at coordinate 13,739 of DATJXN010000106.1, read as the reverse complement.
TCAAGACGGTGGTCGACCAGGTCGCCAATCCGCAGGCCGAGGCGACGGTCGCCGAAGCCCGCGCCAAGTACGATCCCGAGGCCGAGGTCGGCGACGAAATTCTGATCAAGCTCGATACGGCGACGATGGGCCGGATCGCGGCGCAGGCGGCCAAGCAGAACCTGATCCAGCACATCCGCGACGCCGAGCGCAAGCAGATCTTCAACGAGTTCAAGGACCGCAAGAGCGAAGTCGTCTCGGGTATCGTGCAGCGCTTCGAGCGCAAGAACATGATCGTCAACCTCGGCCGCACCGAGGCGATCCTGCCCGAAAAGGAACAGATTCCGCACGAGCGTTATCGCCAGGGCGATCGTATCCGCGCGCTCATCCTCGACGTCGACCTCTCCGAGAAGGGGCTGTCGATCGTGCTCTCGCGCACCGCGAACGAATTCCTGTGCAAACTGTTCGAGCAGGAGGTGCCGGAAATCTACGAGGGCATCGTCGAGATTCGCCAGTGCGCGCGCGAGCCCGGCGGCCGGGCCAAGGTTGCGGTTTACTCCAAGGACTCCGACGTCGATCCGGTCGGCGCCTGCGTCGGGATGAAGGGGACGCGGGTCCAGGCCGTGGTGCAGGAGCTGCGCGGCGAAAAGATCGACATCGTGCCGTGGACCGACGACCAGGCCGAATTGGTCTGCCGCGCGCTCGCGCCGGCCAAGGTCTCCAAGGTAATCATCGACGAGGACGAGCACGCAATGGAGGTGGTGGTGCCCGACGACCAGCTTTCGCTGGCGATCGGCAAGCGCGGCCAGAACGTGCGCCTTGCCCATCGATTGTCCGGATGGAAGATCGATCTGCGCAGCGATTCGGAGGCGGAAGAAGAGGCGCGCGCCGCGCGGGCCTCCCTCAATGCCATCCCCGGCATCGGCGATATCAACGCCGAGCTTCTCTACCAGTGGGGATTCCGCACTGCCGAGCAGCTCGCCGAGACCTCCGAGGAATCGTTCGAGGTCGAGGGAATCTCGCCCGAGCGCGCCCGCCAGCTGATCCTGGCCGCGCGCGAATGGGTTGCCAAGAAGCATACTGATGAAGAGGCGGCCGCGGCCGCCGCGGCGCAGGCCGCGGCCGAGAAGGCCGAGGCTGAAGCGGCGGTTGCAGCTTCGGCCGACGAGGCCGCGCTCGAAGCGGCGAATGGCGGTATCGAGGACGGCGCCGGCGGCGCCGAGGGCGCAGGCGTGAGCGAAGAGGAAGATGCGGCGGCGAAATCATAAGCCCGAGCGAACCTGCATCGGATGCATGACGCGCGACGCGCAGGCCGCGATGGTGCGGCTGGCGGCGGTCGAAGGCGTCGTGCGCGTCGACGAGCGACGGCGCCTTGGCGGACGCGGCGGCTATCTGCATCCGCGCCGCCAATGTCTGGATCGTTTCGCGCGTGCCCGCGCGCGCGAGTTCCGTTCGCTGCGCGTGGCGATCGAGCGCGGAAGGCGGGAGTTGATTACGCGAATGTTACAGGAGCGGCTGGATAAGGGAGAGCACTCTCTAATAGAGTAGGCAAAATGGCGCGAAAGCGGATCAAAACCTTTGCCCAGGAATGGGGCGTCCCGGTAGACGATGTACTGGCTACGTGCGCGCGTCTGAAGCTCGGACACGCTCATTCGGATTCGAGCCTGCTCACCCCCGAGGAAGCCGAGCGCGTCAAGCACGACCTCGACGAGCAGGCCCATCGCCAGGAACTGCTGCGGCGCGAGACCGTAGTCGAGACCAGCGCCGGCAAGGTGGTCGAAAAGCGCCTCACTGCCACCGTGATGCGCCGCCGGCATACCGAACCGGAAGCCGGATTCGCGCACGCCGCGGCCGAGCCCGAGGTTCCGTTCCACTTCGAGCTCGAAGGCGAGCGCGAAGAGGCCTTCGCCGCGCCATTTCTCGAAGAGCGCGCCGAACCGGCTGAGCCCGCTACTCCTGCGATCCTAGAGGCGCAGCCGGAAGCCTCGGCGCCCGCGGAAGCTCCGGGCGAGCCCGCGGCTCCCACCGTCGAGCATCCGGCGGAGGCGCCGGCCGCGCACGCCGGTCCCAATGGCGCCGCTGCGAAAGCCGCTCCGTCCGCCGGCGAGCCGGCGAGCGCCGCGCAAGTTCCCGCCGGCGAAGCCGCCACGACGGAAAAGCCTGTCAGGCCGGAAACGACCCCGGTCGAAGCCGCAAGGCCCACAGCCGCCAGGAGAGAAGCGGCGCGGCCCGAGCGCGCGCCGGCGGTGGTTCAGGAACAGAAGCCGCTTACGCGAACCATCGTCGAACCCCCGCGTCCGCAGGCGCCGGGCACTCGCCCGGTGATGCCGCGGATGCAGCCGTCGGCCGGCTCGGGCGTGCGGCGCCTTGGCGAATCGCGCCCGCAGACCGGCGAGAGAACGATCAATCTGACAAGTCCGGCCCATAACGCCGCCCCGTCGCTCGACGACGGCCAGCGCGGACCGCGCGTGCTCGGCAGGATCGAACTGCCCAAGCCCGCGCCGCGTCCCTCGGCGCCGGTAACGCGGCCCGGCGGGCCGCCGCGTCCCGGACAGCCTTCTCGTTTCGCGCCCGCCGCTCCGGCTGCACAGCCTGAGGCAGGCGCGATGCCGCCGCCGGGCGAAGGCGCGGGCAAGCCCGGTGCGCGGACGATCAAGAAAAAGCGCGTGGTCAAAAAGGGCGCGCCCGATTTCACCGCCGAGCGCGAGATGCGCGGTCTGCGCGTGCCCAAGAAGCGGCGCGCGCTCCCCGGCAAGGAGCAGCGCAAGACCGAGATCACCACGCCCAAGGCCTCCAAGCGCGTGGTGCGCATCACCGAGGGCGTCACCGTTTCCGAGCTCGCGCGCAACATGGGAGTCAAGGCCGGCGAGATCATCAAGAAGCTGATGGACCTCGGCGTGATGTCGACGCTCAACCAGGTGCTCGACGTTGACACCGCGGCGCTCGTCGCGAACGAGTTCGGCTACAGCGTCGAGAACGTAGCTTTCGACGTCGAGTCCGCGATCGAAGAGAGCGAGGTCCACGAAGCCACAGGAGAGCAGGTTGCGCGGCCCCCGGTGGTCACCGTGATGGGCCACGTCGACCACGGCAAGACCTCGCTGCTGGACGCGATCCGGCACGCCAAGGTGACGGAGGAGGAATTCGGCGGGATCACGCAACACATCGGCGCGTACACGGTCGAGGCCAACGGCCGCAAGCTGACCTTCGTCGATACTCCCGGCCACGAGGCGTTTACCGCGATGCGCGCGCGCGGCGCCAAGGTCACGGACATCGTGATCCTGGTGGTCGCGGCCGACGAGGGCGTGATGCCGCAGACGGTCGAGGCGCTCAACCACGCGCGTGCCGCGCAGGTGCCGATCGTGGTCGCGATCAACAAGATGGACCGGCCCGAGGCCAACGTCGACCGGGTCAAGCAACAGCTCACCGAACAGGGGCTCATTCCCGAGGACTACGGCGGCGACACGATAGTGGTGCCGGTTTCCGCGCGCACCCGCGCGGGTATCGACAAGCTGCTCGAGATGCTGCTGCTGCAGGCCGACGTGCTGGAGCTCAAGGCCAACCCGGATCGTCCGGCGCGCGGCACGGTGGTGGAAGCGCAGCTCGATCGCGGACGCGGTCCGGTCGCGACCGTGCTGATCCAGGAGGGCACGCTGCGCCAGGGCGATCCGTTCGTCTGCGGGATGGCCTATGGGCGCGTGCGCGCGATGCTCGATCACAACGGGCAGCGCGTTTCCGAGGCGCCGCCCGCTACGCCCGTGGAGATCTTTGGTCTCTCGAGCGTGCCCGAACCGGGCACTCCGTTCGTGGTCGTGGCCGAAGAGGCCAAGGCCCGCCAGGTCGCCGAATTCCGCCAGTCCAAGCAGCGCGAGGGCGAGCTGCAAAAGAGCGCCCGCGTCTCGCTGCAGGATCTCAGCGAGCGGATGAAGGCCGGCGAGGTCAAGGAACTCAAGGTCATCATCAAGGGCGACGTGCAGGGCTCGGTCGAGGCGCTGGCCGATTCGCTCAAGCGTCTTTCGACCGCCGAGGTCAAGGTCGAAATCCTGCACAGCTCCGCCGGCGCGATCTCGGAAACCGACGTGACGCTGGCTTCAGCCTCCGACGCGGTGATCATCGGCTTCAACATCCGGCCCGAACCCAAGGCCGCAGCGCTGGCCGAGAAGGAGGGCGTCGAGATCCGCCTCTACACGGTCATCTACGAGGCGATCAACGAGATGCGCGAGGCGATGGAAGGATTGCTCGCGCCGACCTACCGCGAAAAGTCGCTGGGCCGCGCCGAGGTGCGCAAGACCTTCAGCGTCCCCGGCGGCACGATCGCGGGCTCGATGGTGGTCGACGGCAAGATCACGCGCAACGGCCGCGCGCGCCTGGTGCGCGACGGCCGGGTGGTGTGGGAAGGCAAGATCGGCTCGCTGCGCCGCTTCAAGGATGACGCGCGCGAGGTCAGCGCCGGCTACGAGTGCGGCATCGGCCTCGAGAACTACAACGACGTCAAGCCCGACGACGTGATCGAGGCGTTCGAGATGGAAGCGGTCGCGCGCAAGCTTGAGACGCCGCGCGCGGACGCGATGCGCGGGCAGGCCGCGGCCGAGAAGCATCCTCAGACCTGAAGCGGCGGCGCTCTTCGTCGTGGTCGCAGGGATCCTGGTCGTGGTCGTCGGCGTCTTGCAGCTTACGCTCTTCCTGCCCGAGAACCATTCGCTCAAGGGCAAGCGCCAGGTGCTGCGCGCGATCAAGGATCGCGTGCGCTCGAAGTTCAACGTGTCGATCGCGGAGTCCGACGGCCACGACCTGTGGCAGCGCGCCGAACTCGGCATCTGCCAGGTCGGCAGCGATCGCGCGTTCGTCGATTCGGCGCTGCGCGAGGTCGTCAACTTCATCGACGCGCTGGGCCTCGCGCCGCTCGGCGAAGAGCGGCTCGAAATACTCAACTACTGAACCGCCGTTCGCTCCGCGCGCCAATGCGCTTGAGCGGCGCTCCTCGCGCGAGCGCCGCGTTTATGCGCCGGGGCGCACGCGCTAAGATGGCGTTTGATGGCTTCCGAACCACGCCGGCCCGAGCGCGTCGCCGAAATGGTGCTGCGCGAACTGTCCTCGATGCTGATTCGCGACCTGAAGGATCCGCGGCTGCGCGGGATCACGCTCACCGGCGTCAGGATGACCGACGATCTGCGTTACGGCCGGGTCTTCTTTTCTCACCTCGAGGGACAAGCGCGCGCCGCCGAGGCGGTCGCCGGCTTCAAGAGCGCGGGCGGATTTATCCGCCGCCAGGTCGGCCGTTCCCTTGGCCTGCGTTACGCGCCCGAGCTTGAATTCGAATTCGACCCGGGACCCGAGCGCGCAGCCCGTATCGACGTGTTGCTGCGAAGCGCGCGCAAGGATTGAGCGTCCGCCTGTACGGACGAGACGAGCGCTTACCCCGCGCCGCCGTATCGGCTATCGTCGCCGCACCGCCCATGGACGGAGTGTTGCTCGTTGACAAGCCCGCCGGGATCACCTCGGCCGAGGCCGTGCGCCAGGTAAAGGCGCGCGTGCGGCCGGCCCGCGTCGGCCATCTGGGCACGCTCGATCCGTTCGCGACCGGACTGCTGCCGATCCTGATCGGCGAGGCCACCAAGCTCGCGCCCTTTCTGCAGGACGGGGAAAAGGAATACGAGGGCGTCATCCGGCTCGGCGTCGCGACCGACACGCTCGATCGCACGGGCGTCGAAATCGAAACCGCCCCGGTTCCGCCGCTCACTGCCGCGGCGCTTTCCGGGACGGCCGCGCGTTTCACCGGCAAGATCGTGCAGCAGCCGCCGATCTTCTCCGCCATCAAGCGCGCCGGGGTGCCGCTTTACAAGCTCGCCCGCCGCGGTGTCGAGGTCGAACCGCCGCCGCCGCGCGAGGTCGAGATTTCGCGCCTCGCGCTCGAGGCGATCGACGCCGGGTCGATCGGTTTCGTCGCCACATGCTCGACCGGAACCTATATGCGCTCGCTCGCGCGCGATATCGGCGTGGCGCTCGGCACCGTGGCCCATCTGGCCGAACTTCGCCGGCTGCGAAGCGGCTCCTTCGCGCTCGCCAAGGCGCGTCCGCTTGCGGCGGTGCTCGAGGCGCTTGCGGAGAGAAAGTCCGCCGGCCTTATCGGGATGCGCGAGGCGCTCGGCGCGATGGCCGAGGCCGAGGCGGACGCGCTCGGGGTGCGCCGGCTCCGCAACGGCGACTCGCGCGCGCTCGACGGCCTCGTGCCCGAAGGTGCGAAGCTCTTCAAGGTGGTGAGCGAGGACGCGCTGATCGCAGTCGCGGAAGCCACCTCGCGCGTTACGGCGCGGGTGGTGCGTGTATTCGGGGTGGATTGACCGCACGCGTGCCGGCGTACCCTGATGCGCCTTCGCTGTAGTAACCTGCCTCAAGGAGGCGGGCCTATGGCACAGCGCGAACGCCAGGGATCGGCGCACAGTTACGAGGTCGTGGTCGAACGCGACGTGATGCTCGCGATGCGCGACGGGGTGCGCCTCGCGACCGATATCTACCGCCCCGCGCGCGCCGGCGCGCCCGCATCCGGGCGTTTTCCGGTGCTGGTCGAGCGCACGCCCTACGACAAGGGCCCCGCGCGCTTCGCCGTGACCGCGCGCTTTTTCGCCGAGCACGGCTACGTGGTGCTGATCCAGGACGTGCGCGGACGCGGCGGCTCCGAGGGCGAATGGTACGCCTTCGCGCGCGAGGCTCCCGACGGCTACGACACCATCGAGTGGGCCGCGGCACAGCCCTGGTCCACCGGCAAGGTCGGCACCATGGGAACCTCGTACATGGCGGCGACGCAGAGCGCCGCGGCGACGCTCAACCCGCCGCATCTCGCCGCGATGTTCGTCACCGAGGGGCCGTCGAATTACTACCACTGCTCGATGCGCCATAACGGCGCGCTCGAGCAGCGCTTCCTCATCTACGCCTTCCACATGGCGGTGACGAGTCCCGAGGCGCGCGCGAATCCGGCGTTGCGCATGGCGCTGCTCGAGGCGCGCGCGAATCTTGCGCAGTGGCTTAAGCGCCTGCCGCTCAAGCGCGGCGCGACTCCGCTTCGGATGCTCCCGAGCTACGAGCAGTGGGCGATCGATTTGCAGACCCGCGCGGTGTACGACGAGTACTGGCTGCAGCGCGGCTACGCGATCGAGGAGTACTACGCCGAGCACGCCGACGTTCCGACCGTTTACTTCGGTTCCTGGTACGACTCGTACGCGCGCGCCACGACCTCCAACTTCGCGGCGCTTAGCCGTCTCAAACGCTCGCCCCAGCGCCTGGTGATGGGCCCCTGGGTGCACGGCGTGCGCGCCGACGAGGACTTCGCCGGTGACGCCGCCTTCGGCACCGAGGCGCTCGAGCATTACAACGGCCTGCGCCTTAGATGGTTCGACCAGTGGCTCAAGGGGTTGGACACCGGAGTCGCCGACGAGCCGCCGGCCAGGATCTTCGTGATGGGCGGGGGCAGCGGCAAAAAGGTTTACGACGTGCTGGGGCTCAACGCGCGAATCGATCACGGCGGGCGATGGCGCCACGAGAGCCAATGGCCGCCGGCCGCGGCGCGCGACACGGCGCTCTATCTCCATCCGGGCGGCGCCCTCGCGCCGGACAAGCCCGAGGCCGCCGCCGGCGCGTCAACGCTGCGTTTCGATCCGCAAAATCCCGTGCCCACCGTCGGCGGCAGCATCTCGGTCGGCTTCGAGTTCATGCCGCCCGGCGGTTTCGACCAGCGCGCGCGCTTCGCGATGGCCGCCGGCGATTCGCTGCCGCTCGCCTCGCGCCCCGACGTACTGGTCTTCATGTCCGAGCCGCTGGCCGAGCCGCTCGAAGTAACCGGCGCGGCGACGCTCAAGCTCTGGGTGTCGTCAACCGCGCGCGACACCGACTTCACCGCCAAGATTATCGATCTCTATCCGCCGAGCGCGGATTATCCCGACGGCTTCGCGCTCAACCTGACCGACTCGATCATCCGGATGCGCTTTCGCCAATCCTGGAGCAATCCCGCGCTGATGACGCCGGGCGAGGTTTACGAGGCGAGCATCCCGTTCTACCCGATAAGCAATCTCTTCGCCCGGGGCCATCGCATCCGGCTCGACATCTCGTCCTCCAACTTCCCGCGCTTCGACGTCAACCCGAACACCGGCGGCCCGCTCGGCGAGCCGGGTCCGATAATCGTGGCGGACAACACCGTCCATCACTCATCCGTGCGCCCGTCACATCTGGTGTTGCCGGTGTGTTAGGCTCAACGATGGTTCGACGGCCCGAATGGCTCGTACGTCTCGCCTGGTCGGAGAAAGCGCCAATTCCTTGACGTGGCCTTCCCTACGGAAGGGTCTCCCTTTACATGCCGGGGACCCCTCTGATAATGTCGCCGTTTAAACTATAAGGAAAAGGGAAAGTAAGAGACTCCTGATGCCCCTCGCAGCCGTTCGCAAGCTGGAAATTGTCCAGACCAACGCCCGCTCGCCCAAGGACAGCGGATCGCCCGAAGTTCAGGTGGCCCTGTTCAGCGCACGCATCGAGCAACTGACCGAGCATCTGAAGACCCACGCGAAGGACCATCATTCGCGGCGCGGACTTCTGCGCCTGGTCGGCAAGCGTCGCCGGCTCCTGGACTACCTGCGTTCGTGCGACGTCGCACGTTACCGGGCGCTGATCGAACGGCTGGGCATCCGGAGATAGGCCGAAGAAGCTTTAAGGCGCGCCGCCGCATGCTGCGGAAGCGGGCCCCCTGGGCCGGTGATCGGCCAGCCCGGGATGTGAGTCGTTTGAGCGCCGATGTGGCGCGAGCAAAGCGGCCCCTCCGTTTCTCCCTCAAGTGTGAATCAGATGTATCGAAAACTAGAACTGGAATTTTCCGGCCGCAAGCTGTCGCTCGAAACCGGCAGGCTCGCCAAGCAGGCGCACGGTGCGGTGCTGGCCCAATACGGCGAGACCGTGGTGCTGGCGACCGTGGTGTCGGCCTACGACGCCCGCCCCAATATCGATTTTCTGCCGCTCACGGTGGACTACCAGGAGCGGACCTTCGCCGCCGGCAAAATCCCCGGCGGCTTTTTCAAGCGCGAGGGCCGTCCCTCCGAAAAGGAAATCCTGACCTCCCGGCTCATCGACCGCTCGATGCGCCCGCTGTTCCCCAAGGGCTACGACAGGGAAACCCAGATTGTCGTAACCGTGCTCTCGGCCGACCGCGACAACGATCCCGATATGCTGTCGCTTATCGCCGCGTCCACGGCGCTCGAGATCTCCGACATTCCGCACAACGGGCCGGTCGCGGCGGTGCGGATGGGCCGGATCGACGGCAAGCTCGTCGCCAATCCGAGCGCCGAAGAGCTCGAGCAGAGCGATATCTCGATGGTGGTCGCGGCCAAGCCCGACTCGATCGTTATGCTCGAGGGCGGTGCGATGATCGTTGACGAGGAGCCGGTCCTCGAGGCGCTGTTCACCGCGCACGAGATGCTCAATTCCATCTTCGAGCTCCAGAGCGAGCTGCGCCGCCTCGCCGGTAAGCCCAAGCGCGAGTTCAAGCCCAAGGTGCTCGACGCGGTGATCCTCGAATCGGCGCGCAGACGGATGGCGTCCGAGCTGGAAGCGGCGCTCGCCATCGCGAGCAAGAAGGAGCGCGGCGCGGCAGTCTACGCCCTCTCCGACAAGACGGTGGCCGAGCTGACCGGGCAATTTCCCGACCGCGAAAAGGACCTCTACGAGGCGTGCGAGAAAGTCGTCCGCGAGCGCGTCCGCCGCGCGATCATCGAGCAGGACCGGCGGATCGACGACCGCAAATCGACCGACATCCGGCAGATCAGTGCCCAGGTGCAGCTCCTGCCGCGCACGCACGGCTCGGCCCTGTTCACCCGCGGCGAGACCCAGGCGCTCGCGACGGTCACGCTCGGCACCTCGCAGGACGAGCAGAAGATCGACGCGCTGATGGGCGAGCGCTACAAGAAGTTCATGCTGCATTACAACTTCCCGCCTTTCAGCACCGGCGAGGTCAAGTTCCTGCGCGGCCCGGGGCGTCGCGAGATCGGCCACGGCGCGCTCGCCGAGCGGGCGCTGGTGCCCGTGCTGCCGCCCGAGGAGGACTTCCCCTACACCATCCGCGTGGTCTCCGAAGTCCTGGAGTCCAACGGCAGCTCGTCGATGGCCACGGTGTGCGGCGGCAGCCTCGCGCTGATGGACGCGGGGGTGCCGGTAAGCGCGGCGGTCGCCGGGATCGCGATGGGCCTGGTCAAGGAAGGCGAACAGGTTCGCGTGCTGACCGACATCCTGGGCGATGAGGACCATCTCGGCGACATGGATTTCAAGGTCGCCGGCACCAACCGCGGCATCACCGCGATCCAGATGGACAACAAGGTCGGCGGCGTGACGCGCGAGGTGATGCGCCAGGCGCTGCATCAGGCGCGCGACGCGCGCTTGTTCGTGTTGAGCGTGATGGAGAAGGCGCTCGAGACCCCGCGCACTGAAGTCTCGATGTACGCGCCGCGCATCGTCACGATCCACGTCAAGCCCGACAAGATCCGCGAAATCATCGGCCCCGGCGGCAAGAATATCCGCGCCCTGGTCGAGGAGACCGGCTGTAAGATCGACATCGAAGACGACGGCACCGTGGTAATCGCCTCGGCCGACGGTGCGGCGATCGACAAGGCGATAGCGTCGATCCAGGCTATCACCGCCGAGCCCGAAGTCGGCCGCATCTACAAGGGCCGCGTGCGCAAGGTGGTCGAGTTCGGCGCCTTCGTCGAGATTATGCCCGGCACCGACGGCCTGCTGCATATCTCGCAGCTCTCCAACGAGCGCGTGCGCGCGGTCGAGGACGTGGTTCACGAGGGCGACGAGATCTACGTCAAGGTGCTGGAGGTCGGGCGCGACGGCAAGATCCGGCTCTCGCTGCGCGAGGCGCTGGAGGAGATGGCGAAGAAGAAAGCGAACTGAGCGCGGCGCAAGAGCGGCGCTCCAACCATGACGGTGCGATGATTTCGCGATGATGTACAAGGACGTACTCCCCAACGGCCTGCGCGTGCTCAGCGAACCGATGCCGGCCGTGGTGTCGTCCACCATCGGGATCTGGGTCGAGAACGGATCGCGCTACGAGATCCCCTCGCAAAACGGGGTCTCGCATTTCATCGAGCACCTGTTGTTCAAGGGCACGCGCAAGCGCACTGCGGCGCAGATCGCCGAAGAGATCGACGCGGTCGGCGGCGTGCTCAACGCGTTCACCGGCAAGGAATACACCTGCTACTACGCCAAGGTGCTCGGCGCCGACCTGGCGATGACCACCGAGCTGCTCGCCGACCTTTTCCTGGATTCGGTTTTCGAAGCGGAAGAGATCGATCGCGAACGCCAGGTCGTGCTGCAGGAGATTTCGCAGGCCGAGGATACTCCCGACGATTTCATCCACGACCTGTTCAATCTAAAATTCTGGGAAGGACATCCGCTAGCGCTGCCGATTTTCGGTTCGGTCGCAACCGTCAACGCGATCAACCGCGAGCTGCTGACTTCTTTCATGGCCGAGCGCTACCGCGCGGGGCGGGTCTTTATCGCGGCGGCCGGGATGGTCGATCACAAGCGGCTGGTCGACGATTGCCGGCGGCTATTCGGCGGAATTTCGGGCGACGGCCGCGGCGAACCGATCGCCCCTCCGGTTGACCGCAGCGTGATCCTCAACCAGGAGAAAGACCTCGAACAGGCCCACATCTGCATCGGCGGGCCGGGAATCAGCCAGGCCTCGCCGCTGCGCTACGCGAGCTACGTTCTGAACACGGCGCTCGGCGGCGGGATGTCTTCGCGGCTCTTCCAGGAGGTGCGCGAGCGCCGCGGCCGTGTTTACAGCATCTACTCCTTCATGTCGTCGTTCATCGATTCGGGCTACCTGGGGATCTACGCCGGCACCAATCCGGAATGGGTTGAGGAGGTGCTCGAGGTCACGATGGGCGAGGTCGGCAAGATCGCGCGCGTCGGACTGACCGACGAGGAACTGGCGCGCGCCAAGAGCCAGATCAAAGGCAACATGCTGCTCGGCATGGAATCGACCGAGAGCCGGATGAACCGGCTCGCGCGCAACGAGATCTATTTCGGCCGCGAGATTCCGCTCGAAGAACTGGCGCGCGAGATCGACAAGGTGACCCACGACCAGGTGCTGGAACTCGCCGCGAACTCGTTCCTCTCCGACAAGATGGCCCTCGTGCTGCTCGGAGATCTGAAGGGGCGCAAGTTCGGCTCCGATGTGTTTTCCGAGCTCAAATAGTTTTTCCCCACCTGCCGCAGATTACTTGGGCGGCCTCACCAGGTCGCGGAAAACGACCTTGTAACCAAGCTTGTTGATCGGTTTGTCGGACCGGCATTGGAAAGTGCTGGTCGGATCGTCGTACGGGTAGCTGTAGGCCGTCGGACACGCGCGTTTGAGGTTGATCAGAAACGGCTGGATCTCGCTCGCCCAGGTCGTATTGTTGTTTCCTTCGCATTTGTCGTCTGCGGGCGGCCAGTATTCCGACAGGATATTCGCGCTGTCGGTCGCGCATCCGCAGCAGGTCGTCGGATATGACGCGTCGTTGTAGCAGGAGACCCCGTTGCCGGCCCTGGAGCTGCCGCGAATTGTGCAGCCGGCAAGCGACGCCAGGTTGGTTGAACTCGAGCCGTCGCCGTCGGTGATCGCGGCGCCGCAGTTGAAGGAACCGACCACGTCGTTCTGGTTGGCGCAGAAGTCGTCGAGCGTCCACCATCCGGCAAAAGCTCCGCGTTGCTGCAGATAGGTCTGGTTGGGGCCGACTCCCGGGATGAACTGCGTGCCGCAGTAGCCATGGCCGGCGCAGTCGCTTTCCGCATTACATTGACAGTAGCTGTTGCCGTTCCCGCCGGAGAGGCAGTGCGGCTGATCGGTGCCGGTGCAATCGCTGTCGCTCGAGCAGGTTTTAATGCAGGCTCCCGGCGATCCGCTGCAAGTAAATCCGGTTTGGCAGTCGCTGCTTGAGAAGCACTGTTTTGAACTATGCAGCAGCAGGGCAGTGTAGTCGGTAGTGCTAGTGGTGCTTGGATAAGGCACATGCTTGACGTACTTGCCAAAATTCCAATCGCAGTCCCTGGCTGCAGAGGGAGCTGCAAAAGCTCCCGGGACCTTGCACCAATAAGGCTACGGGATGGCGCCAGGCGTTGCCGTGGGCGCCGGTATGGGGCGCATCCTTTCGGCCAGGTTGGCGCCGTTTATAAGGCTGATATCGCTGCAGCGTAAATTCCGCGATCGTCGTCGGATTGTCCCCGCCGACGCCGGCCGCACACTGCCGACGGAATCGTCATGCTGTTCCAGGTGACCGAGGCCGGAGCCAGACAGAAAGTGGCGCTATGCGAAGGGGGCAGCTTCCAATTGAACGGAGAAGGACGCTTCGCTGCCGGAAGAACGAAATAGCACTCGTTCACACTGGTATTGCATTGTGCGGTCGGGGCGCAATCCGAGTCGGTGGTGCACTGACAATTCAGACCGCCGTTGGTATTCGGTCCTGTGGGCTGCGATGTCGCCGGACATGCCAGCGTACCGTTGTCAGTTCCGCATTGGCACGCGCCGGTGGAGGCATTGATAGTCGAGGAGTCAGCCAGACACGATTCGGTATCGCTCACGACGCACACCGACCTCAGCGCTCCACCGCCCCCCGCAATCCAGATTGGTTGAGTCGAGGCGTTCGTGACCGTGAGCTCTCTCCTGGCCGGGCCGCATTCCTGTGCGCCGGCAGGGAAATTCATTGCCGCAAGCCCGACCAGGGCAAGCAAGGTGATAA
>DATJXN010000105.1 GCA_035500095.1 Candidatus Binataceae bacterium | reverse complement strand
CTCCGCGGTGTTCGGCGCGCACCAGCACCGGCGCGGCCAGGTTCGAAGCCTCGCCCGCCGGAGCCAGTCGAATCAACAGCTCATGCGGCAATTTGCCGACCGCGTAGTCGGTCTTGCCGGCAACCTGGATCACCAGGCGCGATCGATTTCCTTCGGCGTCGATGGCGCGCACGGACACAACCGGTGCGCGCTCGCGGCCATAGAGCGGACGCGGCGGAAGATCGATCCGCGTATTCGCGAGATCTATCCAGAGCTCGTTGCCGTGCGCGCTGAGCGTCCAACCGAGCCCCTTGCCGTGCACTCCGAAGCGCAGTTCAACGATTGCGCCGCGCTCGACCGCCGCAGCGCTGTCGATCACTGCGGCGCCGGCGCCAGCCGCGAGCGATGCAAGCGCCGACGCGCCAAGCGCCGCGGCTGCGCCGATCCGAGTCCAGCGCGAAACCCTCATCCGCAATCCATCACCTCGTCACCGATGCCGTTTTCGCGCCGGGCGCATCCAACGACCACCGCGCGGCCGCTAACCCTCGCCCTGCCTCAGCCGGCCGACCGCGCGCGCCAGCGCATTGAGCGCTTCGATCGGCGTCAGCCGTTCGACCTCGAGGGTCTTCAATTCATCGACGACGCGCCGCTCGGCCGGTGTGAAAAGTCCGAGCTGACCGGCGCCGCCGCCCTCGGGGTCTGGACGATGCGCAAGTCGGGCCTGTCCCGCTTCGTCAAGCTCGCCCATCTCGAGGTTGGCCAGGATCTGGCGCGCGCGCGCGACCACGGTTTCAGGCAATCCGGCAAGCCGCGCGACTTCGATTCCGTAGCTGCGGCTGGCCGGCTGCTCGATGACGCGCCTTAGGAACAGCACCTCACCCTCCCACTCCCGCACCGCCATACTGAGATTCTTTACGCGCCGGCGCTCCCGCGCAAGATCGGTCAATTCGTGGAAATGAGTGGCGAAGAGAACCTTGGCGCGCGTGTTGTCGTGCAGATGCTCGGCCAGCGCCCAGGCGATTGCGAGGCCGTCGAACGTGCTGGTGCCGCGGCCGACTTCGTCGAGCAACAGCAGGCTGCGCTGGTCCAGGCCCATCAGCAGGCGCGAGGTCTCGCGCATCTCGACCATGAAGGTGGACTCGCCTCGGCGCAGATCGTCGCGCGCGCCGATCCGGGTAAGCACGCGGTCCACCAACCCCAACTCCGCCTCGGTCGCGGGCACGAAACTTCCCATCTGCGCCATGATCACGATCAGCGCGACCTGGCGGAGATAGGTCGACTTGCCGGCCATATTGGGTCCAGTGATGAGCAGGAGCTGGCGTTCGTCGGGATCGGTCTGGAGATCGTTGGGCACGAATTCGCCCGCGCGCATCGCAGCCTCGAGCACCGGATGGCGTCCGTCGCGAACCGAAAGCGCCAACCCTGAGTTCATCCGCGGCCGCACGTACCCGCGCCTGCGCGCGACCGCGGCCAGGGCGAGCAACGCATCGAACTCGCCGACCGCGGCCGCCGTCGCCAGAATCGGTCCCGCATGGAGCGCCAGATCACCCACCAGCGTGGTGAACAGGCCGAGTTCGAGTTCCTTCAACCCCGACTCGGCGCCGAGGATTTTGCGTTCGAGCTCCTTCAGCGCCGGGGTGGTAAAGCGTTCCGCCCCGACCAGCGTCTGCTTGCGCTCGTAGTCCGCGGGCACGCGGTCAAGGTTGGGCCTGGTGACCTCGATGTAGTAGCCGAAGACCTGGTTGTAGCGGACCTTGAGCGAAGGAATATTGCTGCGCGCGCGCTCGGTTGCTTCGAGCTCGGCGATCACCCCGCGCGCATCGGAAGCGAGCGAGCGCAGTTCGTCAACTTCGGCGTTGAAGCCCGTTCGAATCACGTTACCGTCGCGCGGATTTACCGGCGGCTCGTCGCTGAGCGTTGCGTCGATCCGCTCGGCCAGCTCGGGCATCGGCACGATCCGCGCGGCGAGCTCGCGGATGAGCGCGCTTTTGCATCGTTGCAGCGCGGCACGGAGCGCACCGACCGCCCGCAGCGCCTGCTCCAGCCTGAGGCAATCGCGGGGCGAGGCGCGCAGGCTTCCGATTCGGCCGGCCAGCCGTTCGAGGTCGCCGATTCGCCTGAGCGCGTCCGCCACTTCGCCGCCGAGGTCGGTCTCGAACAGCTCTTCGACCGCGTCATGGCGCGCGCAGATGGCCTCGAGGTCGAGCAGCGGATAGACGATCCACTTCTGCAGCGCGCGCGCGCCGACCGGCGTCAGGCTCTCGTCGAGCACCGCGAGCAGCGAGCCGCGGCGCGTGCCGTCGGAGGAGACCACGAGTTCCAGATGGCGCCGGCTGACCTCATCGACCAGCATGTATTCCGCAGCGCGATACGGATGCGGCGGGCGCAGATGGGCGAGCTCGCGTCCGAAGGTTTGCTCGACGTAAATGAGCGCGGCGCCGGCGGCGACGGTCACGGTCTCGGCGAGCGCGCCCGCCGCTTCGGCGCCGAAGCGCGCGGCGAGCGCCTCGCGCGAGCGCTGCGCGTCGAAAGCAGCGCCGTCGAGCCAGCTGACCGGGCATTCGACGCCCTCGAGCAGCGCCGCGAGTGCGCTATCGCCCCTTGACGCGATAATCTCGCGCGGCGCGATTCGCGCGATCTCCTCGCGTACTCCGGCGGCGCCTGCGATTCGCGTCGCGAGAAACTCGCCGGTCGATACGTCCACCGCGGCCAGCGCGAAACCGCCCTCGCCCGACGCGCTTGCGGCGAGCGCGAGCAGGAAGCTCTTTTCGCCGGAGGCGAGCACCGTCTCTTCGCTCACGGTGCCGGGTGTGATCACGCGCACGATCTGCCGCGGCATCAGGCCGCGCTGCGGCGTCAACTGAAACGGCTCGGATGACCCGGATGCTTTTCCGGAAACGCGGGCGGCTCCCGGCGCGCGCGGGCGCGGCTCGGGCTGCGTCTGCTCGCAGATCGCGACCTTCAACCCGGCCTTGAGCAGCTTGGCGATATAGGGTTCGGCGGAATGGTACGGCACGCCGCACAGCGGCACCCCGTCTTTGGAGCGCGAGGTGAGCTGGATATCGAGCACCCGCGCGCCGACCTCGGCATCTTCGAACATCATTTCGTAGAAGTCGCCGAGGCGGAAAAACAGGATCGCGTCAGGCACCTTCTGCTTGACGCTGAGGTACTGTGCGATCAGCGGTGAGCTCTTGATTGCCACTCGCGAACGACAATAACGGGCGGCGGCGTCCGCGGCAAAATCATCGTGCCGCCCCGCCGGAGTATCCCTGTTCACTCTGCTAAGCTTGCGAGGTGCGCGCGCGGCGCAAAAGCCGCGCCGCCGGGTCTGCCAAGTCGATGAAGTCGGTCAAATCCGCCAGCGCGGTCGTCCTGGCCGGCGGGCGCAGCGCCCGGATGGGCGGCCGGCCCAAGGCGATGCTGGTCTTCGAGGGCGCGACGCTGATCGAACGGATCGCCACTGAATTGAGGCGAGCCTTCGACGACATCGTGATAGTTGCTGCGCCCCAAGCGGCGGCGATCGAACTTCCGGCGCTCGGCGGGGCGACGATCGTGCGCGACGACAGCGCGTTTGAAGGGCCGGCTGGCGCGCTCGCGCGAGGTCTGCGTGCGGCCCGCCATGACCTTGCCTTTGCCTGCTCGTGCGACCTGCCGATGCTCCGCGCGGAGGTGGCGGCGTGGCTCTTGTCCCTGATAGGCGAGCACGACGACGCGGTCATTCCCGAGGCCGGCGGACGTCTGCAACCGCTGCACGCGGCATATCGCCGGCGATGCGCCGGCGCGCTCGACGCGATGCTCGCGCGCGGCGAGCGCCGCCTTAGCGCGGTCGCCGAAGCGGCCAGTTGCCGTATCGTTGCGCAGGCCGAATACCGGCGCGCGGATCCCGACGCGCTTAGCTGTTTCAACATCAACACGCCCGCAGACTATGTGCGCGCGCTCGGCTTCGCCGCCGCGAAGTCGCAGCCACGCTGAACCGCGCGCCCAGGCTACTTATCTTTCGGCTGCCAGCGGAGCACCGGATGGCGCGCGGCGTGGGCCTCATCGACGCGCGAGAGCGATAGCGAGTGCGGGGCAGTGCGTACTTTCTCCGGATCGTTCAGCGCTTCCGCGTAAATCTTCTCCATCGCGTCAACGAACGCGTCGAGAGTCGCGCGCGCCTCCGTCTCGGTGGGCTCGATCATCAGCGCGCCATGCACCACCAGCGGGAAATAGATCGTCGGCGGATGGATTCCGAAGTCGAGCAGGCGTTTGGCGATATCGAGCGTGCTCACGTCGGCGCGTTTTTCGAGGTCATGTGTCAGCACGCATTCGTGCATCGAGGGTTCCGGTGTGGCGCTCGGAAAGTGTGGCTCCAGCCGCTTGCGCACATAGTTGGCGGCAAGAATCGCGAACCGGCTGGCCTCGGCCAGCCCGTTTCCGCCGAGCGCGAGGATGTACGCATACGCCCGCACCAGCATCCCGAAATTCCCATAAAACGCGCGCAGCCTCCCGATCGAATCGGGACGCTCGTAGTCGAAACGCCAGGCCCCGCCGTTGTGGCGCAGGCGCGGCGTGGGCAGAAAGGGTTCGAGATCGCGCTTCACCGCGACCGGACCCGCACCCGGACCGCCACCGCCGTGCGGGGTCGAAAAGGTTTTGTGCAGATTGAGCTGAACGATATCGGCGCCCATGTGGCCGGGCTTGGCCACGCCGAGCAGCGCGTTCATGTTGGCGCCATCGAGGTAGAGCAGCGCGCCGCGCTCGTGCAGCGCGGCGGCGATCGCCTCGATCTCGGGCTCGAAAATTCCGAGCGTGTTGGGGTTGGTGACCATCAGCGCCGCGACGTCGTCGCTCAAGAGCCGGCGAATCTCGGCCGCCTCGAGAAAGCCGCGCCGATTCGACTTCGCGACCACAACCTCGAACCCCGCCAGCGTGCAGCTCGCCGGATTGGTCCCGTGCGCAGTGTCGGGAATGATGACCTTGTGGCGTGCGGCGCCGCGCTTGCGATGGTATGCGCGCGTCATCAGCAGCCCGGTAAGCTCGCCCTGCGCGCCGGCCGCCGGATGGAGCGATACGGCGTCCATCCCGGTTATCTCGGCGAGCGCCGCCTCCAGCCGCGCCATCAGTTCGAGCGCGCCCTGCGCAAGATGCGCCGGAGTCATCGGATGCAGTCCGGCAAAGCCGGCGAGCGCCGCCATCTCGTCGTTGAGCACGGGATTGTACTTCATCGTGCACGAGCCGAGCGGATAGAACTGAAGCGCCTGTCCGAAGTTGAGCTGCGAGAGGCGCAGGAAATGACGCATCACCTGAGGCTCGCTGAGTTCCGGAAAGCCGGGAATGTCGTCGCGGCAAAGCGTCGCGCCCAGGATTGCAGCCGCATCAGCCTCGCCGGCGGCGCGCGGCGCCACGTCCGTCCCGGAACGTCCGGCCGCCGACTCCTCGAAAAGCGTCGCGACGCTCCGTACGTCCGCCGCGCGCTGCGCGGCGGACGCTTGCGCCCCAGCGTCGTCGCCGTCGCCGCTCGCGATCTTGCCCGCGGTCGCCATCTTCGTCTCCCTCTCTCCCCCCATCAGTTCACTCCGGCGAGCGCGCCGGCGAGCCGCTCGAGTTCCGACTGAGTATTCATCTCGGTGACGCTGACCAGCAGGGCGCCGCCAAGCTCGGGCCAATAGCGGTCGAGCGCGACGCCGGCCAGGATTCCGGCGCGTTCGGCGCGCGCGAGCGCCGCTTCCGAGTCCTTGGCGCTAATCACGAATTCGTTGAAGAACGGCGCGCTGAAGCGTGAGGGCACGCCGGCGGCGGCCAGCGCCGCGGCCGCGCGATGCGCGGCCTCTACGTTGCGCGAGGCCAGCTCGCGGAGCCCCCGCCGCCCCATCATCGCGAGATACACCGTGGCCGCGAGCGCGCACAGCGAATGGTTAGTGCAGATGTTCGAGGTCGCGCGCTCGCGCCGGATATGCTGCTCGCGCGTAGCCAACGTCAGGCACCACGCGCGCCGCCCGTCCCGGTCGTGCGTCTCGCCGACCAGCCGGCCGGGCATCTGGCGCAGATGCGCCGTGCGGGCGGCCATGAAACCGACTCCGGGTCCGCCGAATTGCGGCCCGAGACCGAAGCTCTGTCCCTCGCCGACCGCAACATCCGCGCCGAGCTCGCCAGGCGACTTCAAAAGCCCGAGCGCGAGCGGTTCGGCGGTGACTGCGATCGCAATCGCGCCCGCAGCGCGGGTGAGCGCCGCCGCCTCACCGAGCGGCTCGACGATTCCAAAGGCGTTCGGATAGCCGATTACCGAGCACAGCAGCCGGTCGTCGGCCACGCGCTTGAGCGCGGCGATATCGATCACGCCGCTTTGCGAATCGAACGGCAACTCGATGATTTCCAGATGCTCGAGCGCGCTCAGGTAGGTGCGCACGGTGGCGCGATAGTCGGGCCAGAGCGCGCGGGAAAGCGCGACCCGGGTGCGCTTGGGCATCACCCGATGCGCCATCAGGACCGCCTCGGCCGCCGCCGAAGCGCCGTCGTACATGCTGGCGTTGGCGACCTCGAGGCCGGTCAGCTGGGTGATCATGGTCTGGAATTCGAAAATCGCTTCGACCGTGCCCTGGCTGGCCTCGGGCTGATAGGGCGTATAGCTCGTGGCGAATTCGGCGCGCGCGGTGATCGCGCGCACGGCCGCCGGCACGTAATGGCGGTAAGCGCCGAAGCCGAGGAAGCTCGCGAAGGCGGACGCGCCGGTATTGCGCGCGGCGAGCGCTCCGAGGTCGGCGGCGATTTCCGGCTCGTTTTTCCCCGGCGCAAGGTCCATGGCCGCGCTCGCGCGCAGATTGGCCGGCACGTGCGTAATCAAATCGTCGAGCCCGCGCGCGCCGATCGTCTCGAGCATCGCGCGAACATCGATTTCGGTATGAGCAAAGAATCTCATCGGTTGGATCTGTTCTCCGTGATATTTGGATACCAAGTACAGCTCTGCACTGGCTAATCGTCCCGACTATGTATTCGGCGCCGGCCCTTTGCCGCGGCGATAGAACGGCAATGCGGTTACCGCGGCGCCGACGCGGCGGTTGCGTATCTCGACCTCGACAGACTCCCGCGCTGCCGCCTCCGACGCCAGGTAAGCCATCCCGAGCGGCCGATTGAACGTGGGGGCGAAAGTCCCGCTGGTCATGATTCCGACCTCGCGGTCGCCGGCGAACAGCTTGTATCCCTGGCGGGCCACGCTGCGCCCGTCGCCGGTGCGAATTCCAACCAGACGTCGCCTAAGCCCGTCGCGCCGCTCTGCACCGAGCGCCGCGGCGCCAACGAACTCGCGCCCAAGCTTTACGAACGCGTCGAGTCCCGCCTCCAGCGGCGAAGTTGCGCGGTCAAGCTCATGGCCATAGAGCGGCAACCCGGCTTCCATCCGCAGCGTGTCGCGCGCGCCCAATCCGCACGGCAGCATCCCGGCGGGCGCTCCGGCTTCGAGAATGGCGCTGAAGAGCGCCTCCGCGCCGGGGGCGGCCGTGAAAAGCTCGAACCCGTCCTCGCCGGTATAGCCGGTGCGCGCGATGACGCATCGCCGGCCCGCGACCTCCGCCTCAGTCACGGCGAACCGCCGCATCGCGTCGAGCGGCGCACTCGTAAGCGGCCGCAAAACCGCCAGCGCCTGCGGGCCCTGCACGGCTACGAGCCCGGTTTCCTCGCTAAGATCGCGAAAGCCGTCATCCTTCGCCCCGAGTTCGAGCAGCCATTCGCGGTCGGGCGCTATATTCGAGGCGTTGACGCACAGCATGTAGCGCGCGTCGCCGAGCCGGTAAACGATCAGGTCGTCGATCGTCCCGCCCTCAGGCGTGCACATCAGCGTGTATTGCGCGCGGCCGATCTCGAGCCGCGCCGCCGCGTTGCTCAGCGCGCGCTCGAGCAGCCCGAGCGCGCGCGCGCCGGTCAATTCGAACTCGCCCATGTGGCCAAGGTCGAAAATTCCGGCGCGCGAACGCACGGCGAGATGCTCCTCGATTATCCCGCTGTAGCTAACGGGCATCTCGAAACCGCCGAACACGGTCATCCGCGCGCCGAGCCGCTGATGCAGCCCGAACAAAGTGGTGCGCCCGAGAGCTTCCATGTGGGTTCCGATTCTATCAAAGGGCGGGATAGGGCCGGAGAGCCGTCGAGGCGCGCGGCTAACGTTCTCCCACAACTTATCCGCCCCAAGTCTCGCGCAGGTCTCGCGCAAGTCTCGTCCTTCGCATGCGCGATTGGACGATCCCCTGCGCGGCTAGACGATTTGCGTCCGCAGGATCGGTACTATAGGAAGGCGAACCGGCGGCGCGAGTCGCATTCAGGATCGAACAAGGATCTCTCGGGCAAAGATCTCTCGCAAGGAACCTCTCGGGAATGACTGCCAAAATCATGGACGGGCGCGAGGTCAGCCGCATCCTACGCCCGGAACTCGAACGCTATGCGCTCGAGCTTAAGCAGCGACAGCGTCGACTCCCCGCTCTCGCCGCCCTGCTTATCGGCGACGACCCGGCCTCGCGCCAGTACGTACGCAACAAGCGCCGCTTCGCCGAAGAGCTTGGGTTTGAAAGCCGGCTGGTCACGATGACCGCCGAGGAGGCGACGACCGGGCGCCTGCTGGAAGAAATAGCGCGGCTTAATGCCGATACATCGATAGCGGGCATCCTGTTGCAGCTGCCGATACCGGCACATGTCGATTCCTTCAGGCTGTTCGACGCGATCGATCCGGGCAAGGACGTGGACGCGGTGGGCACGGTCAACGTCGGCGATTTCTACCGAGCGCAGTTGGGCCGTTTCATCCCCTGCACTCCGCGCGGCGTGCTGACGCTGCTCAAGTGCTACGGCGTCCCCACCGACGGCGCACGCGCGGCCGTGATCGGGCGCAGCGACATCGCGGGCAAGCCGATGGCGCTCATCCTGGGCGGCCGGATGTGCAACGCGACAGTGACCTGGTGCCATCGCCACACCCGCGATCTCGGCGCGATCTGCCGCGAGGCCGATATCGTGGTCTCGTGCGCCGGCGCGGAAGTCGCCGGCAGAGCCTTTCTGATAACCGCCGACATGGTGAAGCCGGGCGCGTGCGTGATCGACGTGGGATTTCGCCGGGTGGAGGACGGAAAATTCGTCGGCGACGTCGATTTCGATCGGGTAAAGGAGGTCGCGGGATGGTTGACGCTGAATCCGGGCGGGACCGGCCCGATGACCGTACTCGCGCTGATGCAGAATCTGATCGACGCCGCGCGCTATAAACTGGGGCTCGGGCGTGCGGTCTATTCATTCGATTTCGCTGTCAAATCAGTAACTTAGCGGCTCCTTCTAGTCCGGTCGCGAGTTAGCGTCTAGACTGCTCCAGCTAATAGGAGCACCTCTCAGTTATAAACGATGGGAACACAATCCAGTCGCGAAGGCTCTGCCAAACGCACTCTCGCCGACGGGGCCAATGGTGGGAGCAAACGTACGCTCACCGACGTCATTATCGGACCGCCGCGCGACGTTCGCGATCCTGGAATCTTTCATAGCCTCTCGCTGATCGCGTTCCTGGCCTGGGTCGGCCTCGGTTCCGACGGACTCAGTTCGTCGTGTTACGGTCCCGAGGAAGCGTTCCTCGCGCTCGGCCACGACCAGTATCTCGCGGTGTTCCTGGCGGTTATGACGGCGCTCACCGTCTTCATCATCTCGGCATCGTATTCGCAAACCATCGATCTGTTTCCCTCCGGCGGCGGCGGCTACCTGGTGGCGACCAAGCTGCTCGGGCCCTATCCTGGGCTCGCATCAGGATGCGCGCTGGTGATCGACTACGTCTTGACGATTGCGATCTCGATCGCCAGCGGCGCCGACGCGATCTTCAGCTTCCTGCCGACCAACTGGCTGTGGCTCAAGTTCTGGGTCTGCCTCGCGGTCGTGGTGCTGATGGTCGGGATGAATCTGCGCGGGGTCAAGGAATCGGTGCTTTCGCTGCTGCCGATCTTTATTGCCTTCGTACTGATGCACGCGTCGCTGGTCGGTTACGCGCTGCTCGAGCGCAGCCCCGAGTTGCCGACGATCACCCGCGACGCCATCAACCAGGTCCATAGCGGCTTCAGCACGATAGGGATCCTGGCGCTCGCGATCATCTTCTTTCGCGCCTACAGCATGGGCGCCGGCACTTACACCGGAATCGAAGCGGTCAGCAACGGCCTGCCGATCCTGCGCGAACCGCGCACCGCGACGGGCAAGCGCACGATGCTCTACATGGCAATTTCGCTGGCGGGGCTGGCCGGCGGCATCCTCATCTGTTACCTGCTCTTCGACGTCGCGCCGGTCCATGGCCAGACGCTCAACGCCGTGCTGTTCGAGCGCGTGGCCAACAACTGGAGTCTGTTCGGCCTGCGAGTCGGCGTGCCGATCGTAACCTTCACCCTCATCACCGAAGGCGCGCTGCTGTTCGTCGCTGCGCAGACCGGGTTTATCGACGGACCACGCGTGCTGGCGACGATGGCGGTGGATCGATGGCTGCCGCGGCGCTTCTCGCAGCTCAGCTCCCGCCTGGTGACCCAGGACGGAGTGTTCGCGATGGGCCTCGCGGCGATCGGGATCCTGGTCTTCACGCACGCGCGCGTCGATTTGCTGGTCGTTCTCTATGCGATCAACGTGTTCGTCACGTTTACGCTTTCGCAGCTAGGGATGAGCGTACACTGGTGGCAGGAGCGCACGAACGAACCGAACTGGCGGCGCAAGCTTGCGATCAACGGCGTCGGATGCATGTTCACGGCGCTCATCCTGATGCTCACGGTCACGCTCAAGTTCGACGAAGGCGGCTGGGTGACGATCCTGATCACCGGCGCGCTGGTCGCGCTCTGCTACATGGTGCGCCATCATTACGAGTACATCGCGCAAGCCATCGAACAGCTCGAAGCCGACATCCTGCCCGAGCTGTTCGCGGCCAAGGAAAGCCCGCCCGAAAAATTCGATCCCGCCGCGCCGACCGCAGTGCTTCTGGTCAACGGCTTCAACGGCCTCGGACTGGCGACTCTGCTGACGCTGCGCCGGCTGTTTCGCGACCAGTACCGCAACGTGATCTTCATCGGCGTGGGCGAGGTCGAATCATCGCGGATGAAGGGCCCCGATGAGGTCAAACGCCTCGAACAACAGGTGGCCGAGGATCTAAGCGAGTACTGCCGCTTCGCTACTGACCTGGGCCTGCATTCCGAACTGCGGGTGAGTATCGGCCCCGACGTCGTCGTCGAGTTGCGCAAGCTCTGTCTGGACGTGGCCCACGAATTCCCGCAAGCCGTCTTCTTCGCCGGCAAGCTCATCTTCGAAGCCGAACTGGAAGGCTTCATCAGCCGCTTCCTGCACAATCACACCGCACTCGAACTGCAGAGCTGGCTGCAGGTGCACGGGCTCAGCCTGGTGATTTTGCCAGTGCGCGTGCTGTCATCGGCGTCCGCTTCGGGCAGCCAGACCGGCACGGTCCATCCGCAGGTGGCCTAGGCCTGCCGCGGACGCCGCGCTTGCGCGCTCACCTGCGTGAGTGCGCCATGCTGATTCGCACGCCGGGGCGCGGGGGTTTGCGTTCCCGCCTTCTGCCTCTGACTCTGGACTCCCTCCCCCCCGTGTGGGGGAGGGCTCCATCCTTACCCTCTCCCAAAGAGCACGCGTGAACGGCGCCGGCTTGCGAACCGCGCGCGCACCTTGCTAGAGCAATTTTTGCCACCAGAGCGCGCCTTCGCCCGGAGACTAAACGATGGCTTCAGCTCAGTTCCGACACGTCCTCGACGGCTACAAAGTCCTCGATTTTACCCAGTTCGTCGCGGGACCGACGGTGACGCGGTTGATGGCGACGATGGGGGCCGAGGTTATCAAGGTCGAACTCGCGCCCGACGGCGACCGCGCGCGGCTCATCCCTTACGTGCGCGACAACCGCAGCGGCTACTACGTCCAGCACAACCTGGGCAAGATGAGCCTCTGCCTCGACGCGCGCCACCCCGAGGGCGCCGCGATCCTGCGCGAGCTTACCAAGCGGGTCGACGTCCTGGTCGAAAACTTCGCGCCCGGCACGATCGCGCGGCTCGGTTTCGGCTATCCCGAAGTGAGCAAGCTCAACCCGCGCATCGTGATGTGCTCGGTGTCGACTTTCGGGCAGACCGGGCCGCTCTCCGAGGATCCCGGTTTCGATCTGATCGGCCAGGCCTACGCCGGCGTCACCGGGCTAATCGGCGACAAGGACGGGCCGCCGGTAATTCCGCTGATGGCGATCGGCGACGTCAGCACGGGCGTACACGGAATGGGGGCGATCGCGTGCGCGCTGCTCCATCGCGAGCGCTCCGGCGTCGGACAGTATATCGACGTCTCGCTGCTCGACTCGTACTTCGGCTACCAGGACATGGGCGTGGAGCTATTCAGCGCGAGCGGCGGGAGCGCGCACGTCGAGCGCTCCGGCCGCTACTATCCGGGGCTCAGCCCGTGCGGGGTTTTCAAGGGACGCAAGATTTATTTCATCATCATGGCCTGGATGGATCGGCATTGGGCGCTCTTCTGCGAGGCGATGGGACGGCCGGAGCTTGCGCGAGATCCCCGCTTTGCCGACCTGGCGGCGCGGGTGAAGAATCGCGACGCGGTGACCGAGGTGGTCGAGGCCTGGCTCGCCTCGATGCCCGATGACGACAAGTCGCTCGACGTGATGCGCGCGGCGCGCATCCCGGTCGCGCCGATTCGCGCGCTGGAGGAGGCGATGAACCATCCGCACCTGCGCGAGCGCGGCACCGTGGCCGACGTGCACGATCAGGTACTCGGCGATATCAAGGTTCCGGGCTTCCCGATTCGCTTTTCGGAATTTCCCAGCCCGAAGAATCTGCAGGCGCCGCTGCTCGGCGAGCACAACGAGTTGATCCTGCGCAAATACCTGGACTACTCCGACGCGCAAATCGACGCCCTCAAAGCCGATCGCGTGCTGGTCAGCAAACCCTACTGAGGGCTCATCCGGCCAGCGGCAGTCCGTAAAGCCGCATCAGCTCGCGCACCCCGTCCGCGGTCGCGATTTCGGGACTCCATCCAAGGATCGCGCGGCTGCGCGCGAGGTCGGCCAGCGTGTCGCGCGGTTCGCCCGGCCGCGGCGCGGCGCTTACGCGCGGTCCGCCGACGAGCGCCGCGATCTGATTGACGCTGAGCGAGTCGCCGCGCCCGACGTTGATCGCGCTACCGTCGGATA
The DNA here is from genome assembly GCA_035500095.1 of Candidatus Binataceae bacterium. Taxonomy (NCBI): domain Bacteria; phylum Candidatus Binatota; class Binatia (SeqCode); order Binatales (SeqCode); family Binataceae (SeqCode); species Binataceae bacterium (SeqCode). The sequence goes on along the minus strand of DATJXN010000105.1, from coordinate 6,399 downwards.
GCGCACAGTCCATCGCGGCCAGGTTCGCCCGCACCACATCGCGCACGTGAGTGAAGTCGCGCCGCTGCTCGCCATCTCCGCGAATCTCGAGCGGCCGCCCCTCGCGCCGGGCGCGCAGAAACGCTCCGATAACCGTCGCGTACGCCCCTTCCAGGTCCATTCGCGGCCCATACACGCTGAAGTAGCGCAGCGAGACCGCGCTCAAGCCGTACAGCCGATGGAACATGCGCATGTATTCCTCGCCCATCAGCTTCTGCAACGCATAGGGGCTTAGCGGATTCGGCGGCATCGTCTCGCTAAGCGCCATCCGCGGATGCGCCCCCGGTTGTTCGCCGTAAACCGACGAGGATCCCGAATAGATCACGCGGCGCACGCGGGACGCGCGCGCCGCCATCAGCACATTGAGCGTGCCGACCACGTTGACCAGATGGGTCTCGACCGGTCGTTCGATCGACAATCCCACGCGCGGCAGCGCCGCGGTATGAAAAACGCAATCGACCCCGGCGAAGGCCGGTTCGATCGCCGCAGACTCGCGGACGTCGGCCTCAATAAGCTCGGCGCGCGGGTTGAGGTTCGCGCGGCTGCCGGTCATGAAATTGTCGAGCACGCGAACCGCATGGCCGCGCTCGAGCAACGCATCGGCCAGATGCGATCCGATAAAGCCGGCTCCACCGGTGACCAGGACGACGCGTCCCGCGCCGGATATGCGAGAATCGTTCGACATCGCCTAAAATCCTAACCGGATCAAAGACGCAACACGATGGCCGCCGCGGCGCGATTTGCCGCGCGAGAGGACGACTATGTATCCGCAATGCGATTCCTGTTCTCCCCCGCTACCAGGCCGGCTGCCGCGAACGCAAGCGTGCCTGACCGCCGTCTGCGTCGCGGCCGCGATGCTCATTGGGTTATCCGCAGGGGCCGCCGATACGAGGTCCCGGGCGGCCCCGGCGGAGGGCGCGGCGCGTTCTTTCATGCCTGACGCTGCCGCCTCCAGGATCGTGACGGTGGCGAGCGACGGCGGCGCTACCGCCGACATCGTCATCCTTACCGAAGCGGTCGCGGTCAAGGAGACGGGGCCCAAGGAGACGATCGGGCATTTCGGCGAAGTCTATGCCTTCTCACCGGCTTTCATCGCGGTCCATCGCGACCAGCCGACGCGGATAACGCTGTGGAACCTGCAGTCTGATGACGATCATGATTTCATGCTCGAGGATCGCCCGGGGCACGCGCTGATGCATCTGCGGCTTAAGCCCCTGTCGAAGACCTCATACACATATACGTTCCATCGCGAGGGGCTTTTCGCCTTTCGATGCGCCGTGCATCAGCCGGAGATGAACGGCCAGATCCTGGTCCTGCCGCCGCGCTGAGGGCCGAGGCCGGCGGCGTTGAGCCGCGCAGCCCGACGGCGGATCGTCGCCGTCAGGGCGCGATAGCGGTCAAGGTCCGATCGCCGTTGGAGCGCTGCCCGGAGCGAGCGAATTAATCGGCGGCGCTTCGGCCTTGACCTTCACGTCGTACGTCACTTCTTCGCCATCGGCGAGCGTCGCATCGATCTTCCAGCTGCCGCCTTCGGTGCCAAGCAGGATGATATCGCCCGAGGACTGCGGCTGGATGCTGAGCGCGTTGGGATTCTTTCCCGCTTTCGAGTCGGTTTTGGCGCCCTGTTTGAGGCCGGAGATGGTGTAGGTTTCGCCCTTGGCGATCGTCACCGGGATGACTCTTCGCTTTTTCGTCGCCGCCTTCGCTTGCTTGGCGTGCGCGCCTGCCTTGCCGTGACGGGCTTCCTTGGTCGGCTGAGGCGTAGGCTGCGCTTGACCCTGCGGTCTTGCGGTCGCGGCCAGCGCCAGCAGTCCGAATGCGGCCGTCAGCGCCGCGATCAAGATGTGGCCGCGGTTAGCGCCCATCCTTCTCGATTCGGCCGCCTTTGAGTCGGTCATGTGTGGTATTCCCCCTCGTTACGGGCGTCCAACCGCCGCCCGTCAAAAACCATAGGGGGCGGGGCACGCCGCCGCAAGTCCGACGGAGCATCGCCGCCGGCGCACTCAATGCGCGAGTTCGGGATGCGTGCCCCCCCGAGAGCATCGCGCAGATCTTCTGCGCGATAAGCTCGCCGGCCACCCGATGGCCGTCAGCGTTCCAATGCCCCACTCCGAGTTTGGTCGTCTTGAAGCCGGCGAGGAACGCCTGATGCGCATCGGCGTAAGCCTGCATCGGCGGCGCCAAGTTCAACACCTCGAAACCCTCGCGCGCGCCGAGCGCCGTGATTCGTTCGTCAGGATAGAAAAGGTCGGATGAGTGGTAGGTCATCGCGTAGTAGCTTCGCACGAGCGGCGACGGATAGATTTGCGGCGGAGTGGCGATCGTAACGACCAGAAGCGGCACATGATGCGCCGCGGTCTCGCGCGCGATCATCGTGATGATCCCGTCGGTAACCCGCCACGCGTCCTGCATCACCGGTGTCGAAGGCGGTCTGTAGATATCGTCGTCGAGCCCGGCCTCGTGACCGAGCGGCGCGGGCTGGAGCGCCGCGGTTGCGCGGGCAGCGCGACCGTTGGGTTGCTCCGCCCGCGCGGGCGCACTCCCCGCGGGCTGGGTCGCGCTGATCGCCGACACGGCAGAGACGGACGCTGATGCGGCGGCAGCCTCGCGCGCGGCTTTCCGCGCTTTCATTTTCGATCGGATATCGCTCTTGGCGTCGCCGATAAGGTTGAGGACCTGCGAGTGGCGCGACTCGAACCGCATCATGCACGACAGATAGAACCATCGCGATCGCTCGAACGGTCCGGCCAGCACGAGTTTATGGTCCTGGAAAACGTAGAACGGGCGGCACTTGTCGGTCTCCAGCACGGTCGAGTTGTTGCGCACGTCGTTGCCGGAGAAAAAAGCGAGCACCACGGCGTCCGGCGAGTACTGCCAGACGTCGCGGCGCAGCGTGATCAGCTCCTGCGCAGTACCATAGGCGTCGATCCCGAAGTCCATCACCTGGACCTTTCTCCCGCCGAGCCCCTTGCATCCGCCAAGCGCACGCTCGGCCACCGCGCAGAACGTCTCGTCGTAGGCGACGTGCGGCGCTTCGGTGAAAGAGTCGCCGATGACCGCGATGCGCAGTGTGCCGGGAGGCTTGGCGATCGTCCATTCCGGACCGCGAAAGCCCGCGCTGTTGACGCTGACGAAGCCCGCGCCTTCTTCGCGCTGCCATCCGGCGGCGCCTGGTTTGAGGCCCCATCCGCGATAGGCGTCCCAGGTGTAGAGGCTGACCTTGGCGAGCCCGGTCACGCGCACCGCGATTTCGGCCACGATGAAAGCAAACGCCACGCCGGCCAGCGCGAGCACCAGGTTGGCGGCAACGCGTTTTGTGCTGCTCACCGGCCTAAAACAGCGTATAGATAAACGGAGCTACGGTAGAGAATTCAGCGATCGCGATAAGCACGCTCAGGACCAGCAGCGTGCCGATGAGCGGCACCAGCCAGAACTTCTTGCGTTCACTCGCAAAACCCCACAGGTCCTTCAACAGATCGAGCATCGTCGGTCTAACTCCGGTAAACGGCGGAGCCGCGGGCCGGTCCACAGCACGCAAGGATGGCTCGCATTCTAACAGTTGCCCGTGCAGAATCCGCAATCTCCCGGCAAGGCGTCTTCACAGCAGTAGCGAGCCTATGAACCGACTATTGCGCCAACGCCGTTGCGGAGCGCGACCGCGAGGCGGCGGCGAGCTCAGAACGGTTTCTCCATCCCTTGCGGCGGACGCGGATGGCTCGGCACGCGGTAGCTTTGGCACTTGGGATCGAAGCCGCGCTTCATCCGATCGCGCCCGATGACCCACATCACGAAGCTGAAGGGCGTGATCAGAACGAAGAAAATCAGGGTCAGGATCGCGCGCGTGTTGAACCATCCGAGCGCATGCCCAAGGCGCGTCCACCATCGATGGAGCGAAGCGAGGCTCCGCGGCCACAAGAGCGCCGCCAGCCACAGCACCGCGGCCGCGATCCACGGCCATTGGACCAGCCTGTGATGCCGCCAAAGCGGCAGCGCGCCGAACAGCACCGCGAACAGCGCGCCCAGCACCAGGCCGAAATTCCGCAGCTCCGCCTTCGGAGGCCGCTGCTCCCCTGCTCTCGACTCCATCGCCGTCGGGCCGTCAGTCGAGCTCGAACTCGCGCTTCCAGCTATCGTCGCGCGGACGCTCGGGCTGGTCGCTCTTAGTGAGGATGAAATCGCCGACCACGAGCAGGTCCATCTCGGTACGCATGAAACAGCGGTAGGCATCTTCGGGCGTGCAGACGATCGGCTCGCCGCGCACGTTGAAGGAAGTGTTGACCAGCACGGCGCATCCGCTCAGCGCGGCGAAGCGCTCGATCAGCCGATGAAAACGCGGGTTGGTGCGCGCGTCCACGCTCTGGATCCGCGCCGAGTAATCGACGTGGGTGACGGCCGGGATGCTCGAGCGCGGCACGTTGAGCCTATCGATACCGAAAAGGCGCTGCTGCTCGTCGCTCATCGGCAGGCGCAGATCCTCGCGCACTTTCGCCACCAGTCCCATGTAGGGGCTGGGGCGATCGAGTTCGAAGTAGTCCGCCGTGCGCTCGACCAGCACCGCGGGCGCGAACGGCCGGAACGATTCGCGGTACTTTATCTTGAGATTCATCACCGATTGCATTTTCGTGTTGCGCGGGTCGCCCAGGATCGAGCGATTGCCGAGCGCGCGCGGCCCGAACTCCATCCGCCCCTGGAACCATCCGACCACAGCGCCCTCGGCGAGGCTCGCGGCGACCGCTTCGAGCAGCTCGGTTTCGCCCAGGCGCCGGTAGCGCGCGCCCGCGCGATCGAGCGCGTCCTTTACCTCGGCCTCACCGAAGCTGGGCCCGAGAAACGTGCCGCGCATCCGATCGTCGCCGTCGACTTCGCGCGGCGCGCCGCCGTAAAGATGCCATCCGGCCAGCGCCGCGCCGATCGCGCCGCCGGCGTCGCCCGCGGCCGGCTGGATCCAGATGTCGCGGAAGGTCCCTTCGCGCAGCAGGCGGCCGTTGGCGACGCAGTTGAGCGCGACGCCGCCCGCCAGGCAAAGATAGTCGGCGTCCAGTTCGCGCCGCGCGGTCAGCGCCAGGCGCGAGACCACGTCCTCGGTGACTTTCTGAATCGACGCCGCCAGGTCCATCTCGCGCTGCGTGAGCGGCGCCTCGGGCTTGCGCGGCGGCCCGCCGAAAAGCGCGTCGAAACGCTCGTTGGTCATCGTAAGGCCGGTGACGTAATTGAAATATTCCGTGTTGAGACGGAATGTGCCGTCGGGTTTGATGTCGATCAGATGTTCGAGAATCGCACCGACGTATCGCGGCTCGCCGTACGGGGCCAGGCCCATCACCTTGTACTCGCCCGAGTTCACCCGGAAGCCGGTGTAGTAGGTGAAGGCCGAGTAGAGCAGGCCGAGCGAGTGGGGGAAATCGATTTGCCACTGCGGCGTGAGCCGATTGCCATCGCCGAGCCAGAGCGAGGTTGTCGCCCACTCGCCCACGCCGTCGAGACAGAGCACGGCGGCGCGCCAGAAGGGGCTTGCGAAAAAGGCCGAGGCGGCGTGGGCCTGGTGATGCTCGGTGAAGAGCAGCGGCGCAAGCGTGTCGAGTCTGCCGCCGTCGAGCGAGGCGAGTTCGCGCTTCAACGCCGAACGCAGGTTGAGCTTCTCCTTGAGCCACACCGGCATCGCAGTCAGAAACGAACCGAGCCCGCGCGGCGCGTAGCCCAGGTAAGTCTCCATCATGCGTTCGAACTTCACCCAGGGCTTGTCGTAAAAAACGATTGAATCGAGATCCTCGAGCCGAAGACCGGCCGAGCCAAGGCACCAGGCGGCGGCGCGATGGGGAAAGGATGCGTCGTGCTTTTTGCGGGTGAAACGCTCCTCCTGCGCGGCGGCTACGATTTCGCCGTCGCACACGAGCGCGGCCGCGCTGTCATGGTAGTAGGCGGAGATACCGAGGATTCGCTTGGCCATCGTTGCGCGCTGACCGGCATAGGCTACACGAACTTGCGTCCGGTCCAAACCGGCGAGGCTCCAGCGCTTCGATGTCCGCGATTGCGCCGGGCGCGGGCAGGACTTAGATTAAAAGGAGCGTAACGGCTTCCCGTGAGCCTCAGGGCTCGCCTGGTTATGGGGGCGAAATGGGTTCGACGGAAACAAGAAGGCCGTGGTCGCACGCCGGGGTGCTGTTGTCCCGTTAAACAAACAGACTGCGAAATTTACCCGCAGACAATAACGGTTACGCTCTGGCGGCCTAAGGGCCGCTAGCGTCCCGCCGCTGCTCGCCCATGGCAGCGGGTCGGGGCGTCATTTAGTGGGCTAGGGAAGCGCCGTTGGTCACTTGGGCGTGCGCCCGAAACGCAAAGTGACTGGCCGCAGCTGAGCCCGTC
>DATJXN010000104.1 GCA_035500095.1 Candidatus Binataceae bacterium | reverse complement strand
TTGTCATCCCCGGCCGAGCGTTGCGTCAGCAACGCGAGGGGAAGGGGACCCAGGTGGTGGAACCTGGGCGTTCTGCGAGAGCTGGCGCCGAGCCGAATTCCTGAAGAGCGTGCGGTTGTAGATACCTGGGTCCCCTTCCCTCGCTCCGCGCGCCATGCGCGCGAAGCTCGCCGGGGATGACAATGATGGTGAGAGCGCCGCGCCATCACCCGTACCTCGGCTCATAGGCGCCCATCGGCGATGCGAGCCAGGATTCGCAGCAGGCTTTTGCCAGCGCGCGGACGCGGGCGATGTAGGCGGCGCGTTCCGTCACCGAAATCACGCCGCGCGCGTCGAGCAGGTTGAAACAGTGGCTGGCCTTGATGCATTGGTCGTAGGCGGGAAGCGTGAGGTTGCCGCCGATCAGCGCCTTGCATTCCTTTTCGGCGTCTTCGAAATGCTTGAACAGGATCGCGGTATCGGCCTTCTCGAAATTGAAGGCGGAGAATTCGCGCTCGCTTTGGTGGAAGACCTCGCCGTAGCGGAAATTCTCGTTGAAGGCGAGGTCGTAGACGAACTCCACGTTCTGCACGTACATGGCCAGCCGCTCGAGGCCGTAGGTGATTTCCGCCGACACCGGATCGCAATCGATGCCGCCCACCTGCTGGAAATAGGTGAACTGGGTGATCTCCATGCCGTCGCACCACACTTCCCAGCCGAGCCCCCAGGCGCCGAGCGTGGGGCTTTCCCAATCGTCTTCGACGAAGCGGATGTCGTGGAGCATGGGATCGAGGCCGATGGCCGCGAGCGAGCCGAGATAGAGGTCGAGCACGTCGGCCGGCGCCGGCTTCAGGATCACCTGGTATTGATAATAGTGCTGCAGCCGGTTCGGGTTTTCGCCGTAGCGGCCGTCCTTGGGCCGGCGGCTGGGCTGCACATAGGCCGCGCGCCAGGGCCGGGGACCGAGCGAACGCAGGGTGGTCGCGGGATGGAAGGTGCCCGCGCCCATCTCCACATCGTAAGGCTGCAGGATCACGCAGCCCTGCCCCGCCCAGTAATTCTGGAGCGTCAGGATCAGATCCTGGAATGTGAGGGCTTTGGCCACGAGTCTCGCCTTCCGAAACGGGCCGGACCCTATAGGCGGGGCCGCGGCGGAACAAGGCTCAGCGGCGCGCCGTGAAGAACGGCATCGGCGCCCGGCGTGTAGCCGCCGTCGCGTCGATGCAGCACCAGACCCGGCAGGACCGCCAGCGGCGCGCGCGCGGATTTGCGCGTCTGGATGAGGATGCGTTTCGCGGGCCGGTCTGCCTTCGGCCACAGCGGGAAGACGGTGACGCCCGTCGCGGGCAACGCCGCGAGCGCCTCGCCGAGACGGTCCGCGCGCAGGATGAGCGTGAAGGTGCCGTTGGAGGCCGTGCGCTTTAGGCCCATCGCGAGCCATGTTGCCAATTGTCCCGCGTCGCGCTTGGCCCGCGCGCGCTCGGCGACCGGCGAGGCGTCGCTTCGGGGATCGTGGAACGGCGGATTGGCGAAGACGTGATCGAAGCCCGTGCGAACGCCGCGCGGCGGATCGCACACGTCGCCCGGCAGAAATCGCACGCGGGATTCCAATCCGTTCCGGGCGGTATTCCCGTTCGCCAACGCCACGAGTTCGGGATCGATCTCCAATCCCACGATCGTGCAACCGGGCACGCGCGCGGCGAGGCAAAGGCTCGCTACGCCCGCGCCGGCGCCGAGTTCGAGCACCGTGTCCTTCGCCTTCGCCGGCACCGCGGCGGCGAGCATCACCGCGTCGAGGCCGGAGCGGAATCCGCGCGCCGGCTGCCGCAACGCGATTCGGCCGCCCAGGAACCGGTCTATCGCGCCCGCGTTCACGCGAAGGGCGAGGTGCTGGTTAGCGCGTCGTTCACCAGCTTGCGCGCGGCGGTTTCGTCCGCGTCGTCCACCATCAGCCGGCGCGGCAGAATGACCATGCTGCCGTCGAGGACGCTCATGTTCTCGTCCAGCACGAAGCTTCGGATTCCCGCATCCGTCAGCACCGCCCGGACGAAGCTCAACTCCACCGGATTGTTGGTCTTGAGGATTTCCCGCACCGTGTGGCGCCTCCGCGCCGCGTCAAGTGAGGCTTTCGCACAACAGTGTCATTCCGCCATCCTTGACCCCGCATTACGCCCGTCTAATGTCGCAGGGCAGCGAAGGGGCGGCAAGAAGGCCCGCATGAGCACCGCCGAGGCAGTGAAACTCCGAGAGGCGCCCCCCTCGCCCGTCGATCGTCTCCAGGCCCTGGTCGCGGCCGACATGGCCGAGGTCGATACGCTGATCCACGCCCGGATGGGAAGCGCGGTACCGCTGATCCCGGACCTGGCGGCGCATCTGGTGGATTCGGGCGGCAAGCGCCTGCGGCCGCTGCTGACGCTGGCCGCGGCGCGGCTGGGCGGCTATGCCGGCCGGCATCACGTGAATCTCGCCGCCGCCGTCGAGTTCATCCATACCGCCACGCTTCTGCATGACGATGTGGTCGATGCGAGCGCGCTCAGGCGCGGCAAGATCGCCGCCAATATCGTGTGGGGCAACAAGCCGAGCGTGCTGGTGGGCGATTATCTCTTCAGCCGCGCCTTCGTGCTGATGGTCGAGGCCGGGAGCATCGAGGTGCTGGGCGTGCTGGCGCGCGCCTCCGCGGTGATCGCGGAAGGCGAAGTGATGCAGCTCAAATCCGCCAACAATCTCGCCGTCACCGAGGCCGAATATCTGAAGGTGGTCTCGGCCAAGACGGCGGCGCTGTTCGCGTCGGCGGCGGAATCGGGCGCGCTGCTGTCGGGCGGGCGGGCGCCTTTCGTGCGGGCGCTACGCGAATACGGGCAGAATCTCGGCATCGCCTTCCAGCTGATCGACGATGCGCTGGATTATTCCGGACGCCAGGCGCAGATGGGCAAATCCGTCGGCGACGATTTCCGCGAGGCCAAGGCGACCTTCCCGCTGATCGTCGCCTATGCCCGCGCCGACGAGGAGGCGCGCCGCTTCTGGCGCCGCACCATCGAGACCGGACCGCAGCACGAGGGCGATCTCAGGCGCGCCATCGCCTATATCGAAGATTGCGGCGCCATCGCCGAGACCCGCGCGCGCGCGCATCTTTACGCGGAAGCGGCGGCGGACGCGCTGTCGGACTATGCCGAGACCGAAATCGGCGCGGCGCTGATCGACGTGGCGGCGTTCTGCGTCGGGCGGGGATATTAGGCGGCGGCCGTTCGCGCCACCACGCACCACCAATCCGGATGGGCTTGCGCGATGCACGCCGCGGCTTCGGATGCGCCGTCGTCGGTTTCGAAAATCCCGAAGCACGTCGCGCCGCTGCCGGACATGCGGGCGAGCAAGGCGCCGTTGCCGCGTAGCGCGGCGAGCACCTCGGCGATGACCGGTGCGATTTCGATTGCGGACGATTCCAGATCGTTGCGGGATTGCGCCAGGTCTTCGAGGAACGCGCCTAGTGTGGCGATCCCCCTCATCCTGCCCTCCCCGCCAAAGGCGAAGAGGGTTTGCGTGAAGCGGGAAAAAACCTCCGCAGTCGAAACCGAGATGCCGGGATTGGCGAGCACCATCGTCAACGCAGGGATGCCCGGAGCCGGCTCGACGATCTCGCCGCGGCCGGACATGCGAGCGGGCTGGCTTTGTATGCACACCGGGACATCGGAGCCGAGCGACAAACCGATTTGTCGAAGCGTTTCCGCCGATGCGTTCAAGCCCCACAGCGCGTTCAAGCCGCGAAGCGTGGCCGCGGCGTCCGCCGAGCCGCCACCGATGCCGGAGGCGACGGGAAGATTCTTGGTCAGCACGATGCGGGCTTTCGCCGCGATGCCGCGGGCGGCGGCAAGAGCGCGCGCGGCGCGGAGGACAAGGTTGTTGCGCGTCGCTTCGGCGCTACCAGCACCTATTTCGTCATGGCCGGGCGTGTCTCGGCCATCCATTGTCTCGGCGTAAGATTTTCTGCGAGATGGGTGCCTATGGATGGCCGGCACGGGGGCCGGCCATGACGGTTGAGGGTTAGACGGTGATTGCCCGGGCACATTTGTGCTTGCACCAAGTGCGCCCGCGAACGGGCCTTCGATGGCGAGCGAGAGTTCATCCGCGCGCTCGAACGTCAGCATGTCGCCGGCGTCCGCGAAGACCACCAGGCTTTCGAGATCGCGATAGCCGTCGGCGCGGCGCGCGCCGACGTGCAGACTAAGATTGATTTTCGCCGGCGCCGCCTCGCGCAGCATGGCGTCTCAGTCGCCGCTGCCGTCGGCGAGCGCGAGCCCGCTCTTGAGCTTCAGCTCGATGGCCGCTTTTTCCTTGGCGTCGGGATCGAAGGCGAGCGCATTGCTCCACTGATAGCGCGCCTCGACCTTGCGGCCGGCCTTCCAATAGGCGTCGCCCAGATGGTCGTTGATGGTGGCGTCGCCCGGCACCAGAAGCACCGCGTCCTCCAGCGTCTTCACTGCCATGTCGTAGCGGCCGAGGCGGAAATAGGCCCAGCCCACGCTGTCCACGATGTAGCCGTCATACGGCGAAAGCGTGCGCGCCTTCTCCAGCATCGCCAGCGCCTGCGCCAGGTTCTTGCCCTGGTCGACCCAGCTATAGCCGAGATAATTGAGCACCTGCGGCTGATCGGGGCTGAGCTTCAGCGCCTGAAGCAGATCGCGCTCGGCGTCCGGCCATTGCTTGGAGCGCTCCTCCGACACCGCACGGGCGTAGAACAGCGGCCAATCCTTGTCGGCGACGGGATTGAGCGTCTTGATCGCACGATCGTAGGCGTCGGCGGCTTCGGTGTATTTTTCCTCGTCGCGATAGATGTCGCCCAGCGCGGTCCACACCGCGAGGTCGTCCGGCCGGTCCTTGGCGAGGCGCTGAAGCTCCGAAACCGCCTCGTCATACCTCTTCAGCTTGCCGAGATCGACCGCGGCCTGCACCGACGCCGCGGGCCAATAGGGCCCGTCATGATCCATGTCGCGATAGGTCGCGATGGCGTCGTCGTATTTCTGCAGATTCTCGTAACGGTCGGCCAGCACCAGCCGCGCCAGATCGTGATGGGGATCGAGATAAAGCGCGAGCCGGAGATAGAGCACGGCGGTGTCGGTGCTGGATTGATCGCTCAGCGAGGTGCCGATGCCGAACAGCGCCTCCGCCGCGCCCTGCTGCGCCGAGCCGACCAGCGGATCGGGAACGGTGCCCGCGGCGATGCGCGCAAGCCCGGCCTGGCACACCGGCGCCAGGCTCTCCTGCGTCAGGAAGCGGGTGTAGAGAGCCCGCGCGTCGTCGTCGCGCTTGGCGGCCTCGAGAAAGCGGCCAT
>DATJXN010000103.1 GCA_035500095.1 Candidatus Binataceae bacterium | reverse complement strand
GCGACGCTCTTGCTGGCCGAAGGTACGCCCATCACCTACGTTGCGGCCCAGCTCGGCCACGCGAAGCCGACAACGACGCTCCGGTGGTACGCGCACTGGCTGCCGAGGAGCGACAAGAGCTTTGTTGATGCGTTAGACTCCCAAGGTTTGGCACCAACTTTGGCACCAAAACTGGAAATTGAAGCGTTGCGGAGCCAAAAACCCTTTGATTCTATTGGTGGAGCTGACGCGGATCGAACGCGCGACCTCCTGAATGCCATTCAGGCGCTCTCCCAAACTGAGCTACAGCCCCACCGCGCGGAGAGTTGATCAGCGATCAGTTAATCGGAAGCGATCGGCTCGGTCAACCTGAGACAATTCGAGCTGCCCCGGCGTCTAGCGGCGCGGCCCTTCGGGTGCCGCGCGGTCGATTAGCTCGCGCGCCGCGCGGCGGAACTTGTCCGTGACCTCGGCGCCGCCGAGCATCCGCGCGACCTCCTCGATCCGCTCGGCCTCCGCGAGCGCGCTCACGCGGCTCCGTGTCGCGCCGCGGCGCTCCTCCTTTTCGACCAGGAAATGCGTGTCGGCGAAGGCCGCGACCTGCGGCAGATGCGTCACGCAGAGCACTTGATGAAAACGCGCGAGTTCCTTTAGCTTGCGCCCGACGACCTGGGCGACGGCGCCGCCGACGCCGGCGTCCACCTCATCGAAGATCATCGTCGCGACCCCCCGGCGCTGCGCCTCCAGGCGCTTCAGCGCGAGCATCACGCGCGAAAGCTCGCCGCCCGACGCGATTCGCGCGAGCGCCATCGGCGGCTGTCCCAGGTTGGGCGAGAGCATGAACTCGATCGAATCGGCGCCGCCCGGCCCAAGCGTCATCCGATTGTGCTCGAAGGCGTGCTCCGATTTCTCCAGCGGCGCGAAACGCGCCTCGAAAACCGGCGCGCGCATCCCCAGCGTCTTGAGCTCGGCCTCCATCCGCCGCTTCAGTTCCATCGCCGCGCTCTGGCGCCGCGCGCTCAGCACGGCGCCCGTGCGCGCGAGCTCGTCGAGCGCGCGCCTCAGTTCCTCTTCGGCCCCGGCGCGCGACTCGGAGACGCGCTCGAGCTCGGCGATCTCGGCGCGCGCGCGCTCGAGCGTTTCGAGCGCGCTTGCGAGCGAGCCGCCGTACTTGCGCTTGAGCCGCGTGAGCTCGGCCATCCGCGTTTCGATCTCTTCGAGCCGCGCCGGGTCGGCTTCAATCCGCGCAGCGTAGTCGCGCAGCATATGCGCCGCCTCCTCGAGGTTGAGGCGCGTTGAGGCAATCAGTTCGAGCGCGTCCTTGAGCTTCGAGTCGATCGCCGCGGCCTCGCCGACGCGCGCCTCGGCGCGCGCGACCGCGTCGAGCGCCGCGGCGTTGTCGCCCGCGATTATCTGCTCGGCTTCGGACGCCGCGGCGCCGAGCCGCGCTGCGTTGGCGAGCACGGTGCGCTCGGCTGCGAGCTGTTCGTCCTCGCCGGGCGCGAGCGCGCCGCGCTCGAGCTCGGCGAGGCGGAAGCGCGCGAGCTCGAGCTGCTCGGCGCGAGTGCGCTCGCGTTCGCGCAGCTCGTCGGCGCGGGCGCGCGCGGCGATGGTCGCGCGGTACGCGGCGCCGTACTCCTCGAGCGTCGCGTCGAGGCCGGCGTGCCGGTCAAGCAGTTGGAGATGGCTCTCGGAGCGGAGCAGCGTCTGATGCTCGTGCTGGCCGTAAACCTGGACCAGGCCATGGCCCATCCGCGCGAGCGTCTGCACCGTGGCAAGCTCGCCGTTAACATAAGCGCGCGAGCGCCCGCCGTCGGCGGTGAGCGTGCGGCGGATGACCAGCTCGCGCTGGCTCGTGTCGGCGAACTGCTGGGCGCCCTCGGGCAGCGGCGCTTCGCCCTCGAGCTCGAACAGTCCCTCGACGACGGCTTCGCTCTGCCCGGCGCGGATCATATCGGGCGAGGCGCGGCCGCCAAGGAGCAGGCCGAGCGCGGTCATGATGATGGTCTTGCCGGCGCCGGTCTCGCCCGAGAGCACGTTGAAGCCGGGGCCGAAGTACAGCACGGCGCCCTCGATGATTGCGAAATTGCGGATGCGCAGTTCGACCAGCATCGCCGCTCCCCCCGCCGCTCAGCCCCAGCGCAGCTTGTTGCGCCAAATCTCGAAGTAGGTGTGGGACGATCGCACCAGCACCACCGGGTTTTTGCCGCGCCGCACGCGCAGGGCGTCGGTGCTGGTGATGCGCGCGGTCTGCTGGCCGTCCACCGTCAGCATCGCGCCGTTTTCGTCGGTCCGGACCCGCACGTCGATCTCGAACGAATCGGGCAGTACCACGGGACGGTTGCTCAGCGTGTGCGGGCAAATCGGCGCGAGCACGACGGCCTCGAGCGAAGGGAAAACGATCGGGCCGCCGGCGCTCAGCGCATAAGCGGTCGAGCCGGTCGGCGTCGCGATGATCAGGCCGTCGGCGCGGTAGGAGCAGAAGCGCTCGCCGCTTGCGACCACGATAAGCTCGAGCATCCGGCCGAGCGCGCGCTTGTTGATCACGACGTCGTTGAGCGCGCGGAAGCTCTCGCGATCGGCCGCGCGTTCGCCCGCGGCGTGCGACTCCACGGTCGCCTCCAGCGTGATGCGGCGGTCAACCTCGAAGTCGCCCGCGAGCACGCGGGCGAGCGTCGCTTGGGTCTCCTCGACGGTTATCTCGGTCAGAAAGCCGAGGCCGCCGAGATTGATGCCCAGGATCGGCGTTTCGCGCTCGCCGACCAGGCGCGCGATGCTGAGCAGCGTGCCGTCGCCGCCCAGAACCACGATCAGGTCCGAGCGCATCGCCAGCTGCTCGCGCTCGACCGCCTCAGCGCCGAGCTGGGGGGCGGCCTCGGGCTCGGCGAGCGTCGTCAGATGGCGCGCGCGCAGCCAGGCCGCGAGCTCATGCGCGATCGCGATCGCCTTCGGACGCTCGCGCCGCACGACCAATCCGACAGTCTTCAGCGAATCTTTTGCTCGCGCGCCCACGCGTTACACGCCAGCGCCGCGCGCGCGTGGCCGTGCCTCGAATGCGATGAGTGATCTGAGCAACGAGGATGAAGTTGCGATCAACGCGTCGAACCGCCGTCCGGCAATCTCCGAGGCCGGGAGCCCGGCCCAAGGTTAGCTAGGGCGACGCGCCCGGATCAACCGTGATGGTTTTGGGCACGGCCGGCCCGTCGGGCGTGACCGTGATGGTCTTGGGCACGGGCGACGGATCGACCGGCGGCTTGGAGGTTCCGACGATCAGTGCGACCGCCTCGACGTGGTCGACCTTCACGCCCTCGACGCGCGTTTTGCTCATGTTTTTAATCAGGACCGCGTTGGCGCCCGCCTCGCAGCCTTTGCGCTTGAGCAACGACATGATGTCCTCGTGCTGGCCCGGCATGCCGTCGACCTTGAGCGTCCCGACCTCGCGGGTTTTTCCCTTGGGCGCGTCGTGCAGGATCTCGATCTCGCATTTTG
The DNA here is from genome assembly GCA_035500095.1 of Candidatus Binataceae bacterium. NCBI lineage: Bacteria > Candidatus Binatota > Binatia (SeqCode) > Binatales (SeqCode) > Binataceae (SeqCode) > Binataceae bacterium (SeqCode). Next base: position 2,639 of record DATJXN010000103.1, on the reverse strand, counting down.
CGGGAGCCGCGGAGCCCGCGGCGCCGTCGTCCTTGACCACGCGCATCGTGGTAAAGCCGATCGCCTTGCCGACGTCGAGGCGCGGCCGCTGCGGAGCGGCCGGCGCGTTGCCGGGGCCGTGGTCCGGGTTGGGGAGGCCGCCGAAGCGCTCGGGAGTCCGATGCAGCTCGGTCGTCGGTGTCGCGAAGGCTGACGGAACCGCGGCCGCTTCAGCACCCTGAGGCGATGGCGCAGGCTGTAGTTCCGGCGCATCCGCGTCGGCGGGAGCGGCGGCGGCCGGCGCTACCTCCAGGTCCGCGTCGTCGGGTTGCGCGGTCGCCGGTTCTGCCGGCGTTGCCGCCGGCGCCTGTTCGGCATCTGATGCGGCCGCGGGTGGAGATGCGGAGGGCGGCTCTGCGGACGGTGACTGCGCGCACGCCGGCCGCGCGAATACGCCCAGCGCGCAACAGAGGACGATCAACTCCGCGATCCGTCGCACATCACTCAGTATCCGCGCCCGAGGCGGCCGGGCAAGCCTCGCTTTCGCGGCCGTTTCGTATAAGATCCCAGCGAATCGCGATGAGCAACGGGCATGAAAGGCGGCCACTGATCGGCGCGCACGTATCGATCGCGGGCGGCGTCAGCCAGTCGCTCGCGCGCGGGCGGCAGATCGGATGCGAGTGCATCCAGATCTTCACCAAGAGCTCGCGCCAGTGGGCCGCCAAGCCGTACTCGGGCGAGGAAATCGAGGCGTTCAAGAGCGCGCAGGCCGAGACCGGGATCAAGACGGTCGTCGCGCACGATTCCTACCTGCTCAACCTCGGCGCGCCCGACGCCAAACTGCGCAAGCGCTCGGTCGAGGGGCTGATCGACGAACTCGAGCGATGCGAAGCGCTGGGCGTGCCGTTTCTGATCGCGCATCCGGGCTCCCATGTCGGCTCGGGTGAGGAGGCCGGAATCGCGACTATCGCGCATTCGATCGACGCGGCGCATAAATCCTGCGCCGGCTTCAAAACCAGACTCGCACTCGAAATCACGGCAGGGCAGGGCAGCAATCTCGGCTATTCATTCGCGCAGATGGGGCGCATCTTCGACGCGGTAAAGGAGAACGAGCGGCTGCGGCTATGCTTCGACACCGAGCACGCGTTCGCCGCCGGCTACGATCTGCGCAGCTCGGAGGGTTACGAACGAACCTTCGGCGAGCTCGATCGGCACGTTGGACTGAAGCGGCTGGCCGCGTTTCATCTCAACGATTCGCTCAAGCCCTTTAACTCGCGCGTCGACCGCCATCAGCACATCGGCAAAGGCCATCTGGGCGTCGAGCCGTTCGACCGCCTGCTCCACGACCCGCGCTTTTTCGGGCTCCCGATGTGCCTCGAGACCGAGCCCGGCCCCGACATGAAGGAAATTGCCGAGGACCTTGCCACTCTGCGCAAGCTGCGTGGATCGAAAGATTGAGAAGATGGAGAAACGAATCCTGACCGGCGACCGGCCGACCGGCCCGCTGCATCTCGGACATTACGTCGGCTCGCTGCAAAACCGCGTGCGCCTGCAGCACGACTACGACACCTACATCCTGATCGCCGATATCCAGGCGCTGACCGACAACTTCGAGCACCCCGAGAAGCTCGAAGCCAACGTCTTCGAGGTCGCGCTCGACTATCTCGCCGTGGGGCTCGACCCGGAGCGCGTCAAGATCGTCGTTCAATCGATGGTTCCCGAGCTGACCGAGCTTACGACCTACTTCATGAACCTGGTTACGGTGGCGACGCTCGAGCGCAACCCCACGGTCAAGGACGAGATCAAGCAGCGCAATTTCAAGCGCGGCGTGCCGGTGGGATTCTGGTCGTATCCGATTTCGCAGGCCGCGGACATCGCGATTTTCAAGGCCGAGCTGGTGCCGGTCGGCGAGGACCAGTTGCCGATGATCGAGCAGACCCGCGAGATCGTGCGGCGCTTCAATTCGCTCTACAAGAAGGTGCTGGTCGAGCCGCGCGCGATGCTCGGCCAGATGGCGCGGCTGCCGGGCACCGACGGCGGCGCCAAGATGTCGAAGTCGCTAGGCAACTGCATCTACCTCGGCGACCCACCCGAGACGGTGCGCAAGCGCGTGATGTCGATGTTCACCGATCCAACCCGGATCCATCCGACCGACCCCGGCCACGTCGAGGGCAATCCGGTCTTTACCTACCACGACGTGTTCAATCCGGATAAGGCCGAGGTCGACGAACTCAAGGAACGCTATCGCAAGGGCACGGTGGGCGACGTCGACGTGAAGCAGCGGCTGTTCAACGCGCTCGACGCGTTTTTGCGGCCGATACGCGAGCGGCGCGCGGATTTCGCGGCGCGGCCCGAGCGCGTGCGCGAGATCATCATCGAGGGCACGCGCCGGGGGCGGGCGGTTGCGCAGGCCACGATGGACGAAGTGCGCGCGGCGATGAAGCTCAACTACAAGCTAGCGTGATGTCCCACAAATAGCTTGCATATCAGGATAAGCGTCAGGGTGTCATTCCGAGACCGGGGATTCCTCGCTGCGCTCGCAATGACAGCCGCGAGATAGCGTCAGGGTGTCATTCCGAGGGAGTCAGCGACTGGGGAACCCCTGATCTTTATTCGTTTTTCGTGGAAGCCGGGATTCCTCGCTGCGCTCGCAATGACAG
>DATJXN010000102.1 GCA_035500095.1 Candidatus Binataceae bacterium | reverse complement strand
GACGAGCCGACCGGCAATCTCGATCCTCACACCGCCGACGAGGTGCATCAGCACTTCCATCTGCTCAACCGCCAGCTCGGGGTCACGCTGGTGATCGCGACGCATAACGAAGCGCTCACGCGCTCGATGGGCCGGGCGCTGCGGATGCGCGAGGGGCGTCTCGTCGAGGAACGCGCCTAGCGCGGAGGCAACGGGCGCCGGTGCGCAACCGTTTCGTTTCTGGCGGTCATTCGGTTTACTTCACAAGGACGATTGGTTAGCTTGGTCGCGCCTCGGAGAAACGGGAAGGTGAGGAGTGGATTTGCGCAAGCGGCGCCGCACAGGCGAGCGACTGATCCATGCGGCGCTTTTATTTTTGGCGCTAGCGCTTGCGGCCGCAGGCGCGCTTGCGCAGCCGCAGCCGATAATCTCGCGCGTCCGCATCGTCGGTAACCAGCGCGTCGAAGAAGACGCGATCCGCATCCACATAACCGCCCAGCCCGGCCAGCCGTTCAACGACGCGGTCGTCGATCAGGACGTCAAGGCCATCTACAAGATGGGCTTTTTTACCGATGTCCACGCGAGCGTCGACCAGGCGGGCGGACAGGCGGTCCTCACCTATCACGTCAAGGAACGGCCACTCATAACCGACGTCCGCACCGAGGGGATGAAGGAGATCAAGCCCACGGCCGACGAAGTGGTGGGCGCAATCAAGCTCCATTCGGGCGTGATCGAAGACCCGCAGCTCGTGCAATCGAGCATCCAGGCCCTGCGCACCGTCTACCAGGGCAAGGGTTACCTGGACGCCAACGTCACCTTTCGCACGATTCCCGGACCCAATAACACCGCGGTCGGCGTATTTGACGTGAGTGAAGGTCCGCTGGTCGAGATAAGCGCGATCAAGTTCGTCGGCAACAAGGCGTTCTCCGACAGCAGGTTGAGCACGTTGATGGAAACGCGCAAGCACAATCTTCTGAGCTTTATCTTCAACACCGGCTCGCTCGACCGCACCAAGCTGCAGGATGACGTCGATCGCCTCAGCGCCTACTACTACAACCACGGTTACCTGCAGGTGCATATCGGCGATCCTGCGGTTACCCGCCACGGCAATTCAATCATCGTCACGGTGACGATCGATGAGGGCCCGATCTTTACCGTGGGCAAGGTCGGTGTGGCCGGCGATCTGAAGTTTCCCAAGAGCGATCTGACCCCCAAGCTCACGCTCAAGCCCGACCGGGTCTTCAGCGGCGCCGAGATGGAGCACGACGTGCTGACGCTCTCGGACTTCTATTCCGACCGCGGCTACGCCTTCGTCAACGTCGACCCGCGTACGCAGATCAACCCGACCGCGCATAAGGTCGACGTCACCTACGCGATCACGCCGGGCAACGAGGTTCTGATCGACCGGATCAAGATTTCCGGCAACACCAAGACTTCCGACAAAGTCATCCGGCGCGAGATCAAAGTGCAGGAGCAGGAGCCCTATTCCGCGTCCAAGATCCAGGCCTCCAAGCAGCGGCTGGATGGGCTCGGCTACTTCCAGAGCGTGCGCCTCTCGACCGAGCCGGCGCGCCAGCCCGATAAGATCAATCTCGACGTCAACGTGCAGGAGGGCAATACTTCTTCCTTCCAGGTCGGCGGCGGGTACGACAGCGCCTCCTCGCTGTTCGGCACCTTCCTGCTGCAGAACACCAACCTGTTCGGCGGCGGCGAGTCGGCGGCCTTCAGCGCCGAAATCGGCTTTCTCTTCGAAAACCTGAGCGTCAGCTACACCGAGCCCTGGTTTCTCGACATGCCGCTCGCGGTCAGCATCCAGGGCTTCGACAACAAGCTCTACCTGTTCAGCTTCAACCAGAGCGAAGTTGGCTTTCTGCTCAACACCGGCTATCCGCTCGCCGACCTCGGTCTGAGCAGAATCGGGCCGTTGTCGCTCGAGCACGTCACCGCCGGCCTCGGTTACCAATTCGAAAGCGTGGGCATCGGCGGACTCTCGCCCTTCACGACCTTCGACATCCAGAGCGCGAAGGGCTACAACCGGGTGTCGGAATTCCTGCCCTCGATCCGCCGCTTCACGGTGGACGACGCCAGGGATCCGCGCAGCGGTTCGGTCCAGACCCTCGATATGGAGTTCGCCGGTCTGGGCGGCCAGCCATTTTTCAAGGGCGTCCTGCACGGCCACTGGTTCTTCCCGTTCATCAAGAACGCTCGGTTCGGCGAATGGGTGTACTCGCCCTCCTTCACACTCGGCTACGGCACCGCGCTTAATACCGGCACGGGCGGCAACCTTCCGCTTTACGAGCGTTTCTTTCCCGGCGGCCTCAACGGCCAGGGCCAGGTGCGCGGCTATGAGATCTACTCGCTGGGTCCGCAAGTCACCCTGTTCAACCAGTTCGGCCAGCCCTTCGGGGTGGAGCAGGTGGGCGGCAGCAAGGAGTTGCTGTTCAGCCAGCAGATCGGGTTTCCGATCCTCGACGCGTTGGGCCTGCGCGGCAGCGTATTTTTCGACGGCGGCAACTCGTTCCTGACCCGCGAGTCGATCACGCTCGACGGCTTGCAGTATGCCTGGGGCGTCGGCTTGTTCTGGAAGTCGCCTTTTGGTCCGATCAATGTCGATATCGCCAAACCGCTCAACCCGCGGCCCAACGATCAGCACACCGTGTTCGACTTTGGCGCGGGAGCCCCGCTCTGACGCGCGGGAGCGCGGCTATAGCGTAGGACGCGCCGGATAGGGTTAAATAGCGCCCTAAGTTCGATGGTCCCTGCGGTCCCGATTTATCGCGGTGCGGGCTTCACGAGTCGACCGTCGCCAGTATCCTGGCATGGTAGTTTTCAGGGGAGGATTCTCACTTCGATGAGGCAAGGTCTGATTTTGGGGGCGGTGCTAATCTCAATGGCTGCCGCCATTCCGGCGCGCGCCGACGTCAAAGTCGCTTACGTCGATATTCAGCGCGCGCTAAACGAATGCAACAACGGCAAACGCGCGCGCTCCAACATCCGCGTCGAGGCCGAACGGGCGCAGGCTCGGCTCCAGCGCGAGCAGGCCGAGGCCCAGGGCCTCAAGGAGGAGCTCGACAAGAAGGGCATGCTGATGTCGCCCGACCAGCGCCAGAACCTCGAGGACGATCTGGCCAAAAAGATGCGCGTCTTCGAGGACGACGTCAAAAACGAGCGCGACGAGCTTCACCACAAGGATAATGAGGCCACCGCCGCGATCGTTCGCGACCTCGCCACCGTCGTGCGCGAGCTGGGCGAAAAGGCCGGCTACACGGTGGTAATGGAAAAGGGCGGGCTCCTGTGGGGCGTCCCCTCGGCCGACATTACCGATCAAGTCATCCACACCTACGACTCGATGAACGTCAAGGCCGGCACGCTGGCTCCCGATCCGCGATGGGCTCAGGCGCCGCCGTCGCAGGCCGGTGTCGAGGGCGCGGCGCCCGCAGGCGCTCCCGAACCGACCGGCACCGGAAGCTCGACCCACAAGCGCTCGAGCATCTCGAGGTAGCAGCCGCGCCGTGAACGGCAACTCGCCCGCGCTCGACCTCGCCGGCCTGCTGCGCCGGCTGCCTCATCGCTACCCGTTCCTGATGGTCGATCGGGTGCTGGAATTCGGCGGCGACCGCGTACTCACGCTCAAGAACGTGAGTATCGACGAACCGTTTTTCAACGGCCACTTTCCCGGCCGCCCGGTGATGCCAGGCGTGCTGGTGGTCGAGGCGATGGCGCAGTCGGGTGCGCTGCTCGCGCTTGGCATGAGGAGCTTGGGGACAGACGAGAAGACGGCCGAAGCCGCACGGACGCCCGCGCTGTTCATGCTGACCGGCATCGACCATTTGCGCCTGCGTCGCCCTGTGGTGCCCGGCGATCAGCTGCGGATGGAAGTGCGGCTGCTCAAGCATCGCCGCCCGCTATGGAAAATGCAGGCCGAGGCGCGCGTGGACGGCGAGCTGGTAGCTGAAGCCGAGCTTTCGGCGATGGAAGTCGAGGAGTCAAAGTCATAGCCGGGCGCATCCATCCAAGCGCCGTCATTGACCGGCGCGCCGAACTCGACTCCAGCGTGGAGGTCGGCCCGGGAGTGGTCGTCGGTCCCGAGGTGCGGATCGGCGCCGCGACCAGGATCGGGCCTTACGCGGTGATCGAGGGCCGCACCACGATCGGCGAGCGCAACCGGATCTTCCAGTTCGCCTCGATTGGCGCCGCGCCGCAGGATCTTAAGTATCAGGACGAACCTTCGCGGCTGGAAATCGGCAACGACAACCGCGTCCGCGAGTTCACCACCATCCATCGCGGCACCGAAGGCGGCGGGATGCTCACGCGCATCGGCAACCACGTGCTGGTGATGAACTACGTCCACGTCGCGCACGATTGTCTGATCGGCGACCACTCGATCCTGGCCAACTCGACCGAGGTCGCCGGCCATTGCGTGCTCGACGAATGGGTCGTCAGCGCCGGGATGTGCGGGATCCATCAGTTCAGCCGGATCGGCGCGCACGCGATGCTCGCGGCCGGCTCCAAGGTAGCGCAGGACGTGCCGCCCTATGCGATGGTGGCGGGCGACCGCGCGCGCCTGGTCGGGATTAACACCGTCGGCCTCGAGCGCCGCGGCTTCAGCCCCGAGGCAATCGCGGCGCTCCGCGCATCCTTCCGCACGATCTTCTACTCCAAGCTGCTGCGCGAGGATGCGCTCAAGCAGGTGATGGACGAAAGCGGGGCCTTGCCAGAGGTGCGCCGGCTGGTCGATTTCATCCGCGCCTCGGAGCGCGGCGTGGTGGGCCGCGACCGTGAGTAAGCTCGGAATCATCGCCGGCAACGGCGTCTTTCCGCTCGAGGTCGCCGAGGCGGCGCGCCGGCGCGGGTTCGCGGTGGTGGCCGTCGCGCATCGCGGTGAAACCGATGAGCGGCTGGCCGCGCTGTGCGAGGAGATAACCTGGATCCGCGTCGGCGAGCTGCAGGCCATCATCGACGCGTTCAAGCGCGCGGGTGTCGGCGAGGCCGCGATGGCCGGCGGGATCGCGCGCGCGCGCCTGGGCGAATCGTTCGCGCCCGACGCGCGGGCGATCGCGATGCTGGCGCGCGTCGGCCGTTTCAGCGACGACGCGCTATTGCGCGCGATCGCGGCCGAAATGGAATCCGACGGCATCGCGATGATCGATCCGGTGCCGATGCTCGACAACGCGCTCGCCGCAAGCGGCCGGATGGCGGGGCCCGAGCCGGGCGCGGCGCAGCTCAGAGACCTGCGCCTGGCGTTGGGCGCGATGCGCGCGCTCGGCGACTTCGACGTCGGCCAGGCCGCCGCGGTGCGCGACGGCGTGGTCGGCGCGATCGAGGCGGTCGAGGGCACCGACGCTGCGCTCCGCCGCGCGGCGGCGCTTCTCGGTCGCGGCCTGATCGTCGCCAAGGTGGCCAAGCCCGGCCAGGACCTGCGTTTCGATCGCCCCGCGATCGGGCCCGCCACGATCGACCTTCTGGCCGAAATCGGCGCCGCGCTGATCGGCGTCGAGGCCGGACAGGCGCTGATTCTCGAACGCGCGCGCACGCTCGCCGCCGCCGACCAGGCCGGAATCACGGTCTGGGGCGAGGGCGGCGCGGCAGGCAGAGAGGGGAGCTGTGGATGAAATGCGCGTGGCCGTGGTCGGCGCCGGCCGCCTGGGCGCGCTGCATGCGCTCAAGTACGCCGCGCTCCCCGGGGTTCGGCTCACCCACCTAGTCGACGTCGATCTCGGACGCGCCCGCGAAGCCGCCGCACGCCACGGCGCTGCCGCGCTCGCCGACTATCGCGGGCTCGCCGGCATGATAACGGCCGCGAGCGTCGCCGCGCCCGGCAGCCTCCATCACGAGATCGCGACCTGGCTCCTCGCCAACGGCATCGACGTGCTGCTCGAAAAACCGATGGCGGCGAGCGTGCGCGAGGCGCGCGAGCTCGCCGCGCTGGCCGAGGAGCGCGGGCGCATCCTGCAGATCGGCCATCTCGAACGCTTCAACCCCGCGATCGTCGAGTTGCGCCCGATGGTTCGCGGGCCGCGCTTCATCGAGTGCCTGCGCGTTGCGCCCTTCACCGAGCGCGGCACCGACGTCGACGTGATCCTCGACCTCATGGTGCACGACCTCGACGTCATCCTGACCCTGACCGGCGCCGAGGTCGCGGCGGTCGAGGCGATCGGCGTCGCCGTCCTGACCGATCAGATCGACGTTGCCAACGCGCGCCTGCGTTTCGGCGACGGCCTCATCGCCAATCTCAACACGAGCCGCGTGGCGCCGCGCCGCGAGCGCAAAATCCGCATCTTCCAGCCCGACGCCTACATCTCGGTCGACTACGAGGCGCGCCGGATCCAGGTCTATCGCAAATCGCCGCCGCCGCCCGGCGGAATCTATCCGGAAATTTCCGCGCAGCAGATCGACCTTGGCGAGGGCGATCCGCTGGGCGACGAGATCGCCGCCTTCGCTGCCTCCGTGCGCACGCGCGGCACGCCGGCCGTCACGGCGCTCGACGGCTTGCGCGTGATGGAAATCAGCGAGCGCATCCGCAACGCGATGCGCTCCGAGGCAGACGCGCCCGGTTGACGCGCCGCCCCCGCTCGCAGCAGCATATTCCTATCTGGCATGCGCGTTCGATCCACATTCGCAGCGCTGACTTTCGCCGCCGGGCTGGCCGCGGCCCTTGCGCTCGGACTCGCAGGTTGTTCGCGCGGCCCCGCCGGTGTCGATGAACCCGGCGCCTACGCCGCCGCCAATACCAACGACTGTCTCCCCGCCGTCACGCTCGTCGACCAGCATGGCCGCGACGTCTCGCTCGCGTCGCTCAAGGGCCATCCCGTGCTGATCGATTTCATCTACACCATGTGTCCGGGACCGTGTCCGCTGATGACCTCGCGGATGGCCGCGGTGGCGAAGCTGCTAGGCCCCAAACTGGGCAACCAGGTAACTTTCGTTTCGATTTCGATCGATCCCGAGCACGACCGGCCGGCCGTGCTCGAAAGATACGCGCGCGAGCGCGGCGCCGACGAAGCCGGATGGCTCTTCCTGACCGGGACGCCCGCCCGGATCGATCAGGTGCTCGCGATTTACGATATGAAGCGGATGCGCAACGCCGACGGCACCCTGAATCACGCGGCGGCGAGCTTCCTGCTCGGCCCCGACGGCCGCCAGGTGCGCCAGTACCAGCCGCTCGAGGTCAAAGCCTCAACGGTCGTGGCTGATATCGATCGAGTGCTTGGCTGAATGCCGTCAGGCGAGCGCGCGCGCCCGTCTTCCGTACACGCCTTGGTCAGCTATGCTTGGGCAGATGCCGGCTCGGATGCCGCACCACCATCACCGGGACGTTCGCGCTGCGCAACACCTTGTCCACGGTGCCGCCGAGCAGGAGATTGCGCAGCGCGCCGCGGCCGTGTGTACCCATCACGATCGCCCCGCTGTGCTTTTCCTCGGCCGTTTTGAGAATTTCCAGCGGCGCTTCGCCTTCCTTGGTCAAGAGTTCGAAGTTGGTGAACCCCGCCAGCACGTCGTCGAAGCGATGGATCAATTCGTGAACTTTTTTGACCGCGTTCGCCTGAAGCGCGGGATATTCGCCGTGCGGCACGCCGTAAAGATGCTCGAGCGGATTCTCGATCACGTGCAGGATGTAGAGCCTGGTGTTGCTCATCTCGGCGATCGTGCGCGCGTAGTTGAGCGCGTAGCCGGAGTCATCGGAGAAGTCCGTCGCGAAGAGTACGTTTTCTATCTTCACCACCGCTTATCTCCCGCTGCCCGGGACGATCCTGCAAGGCGCGCCGCCCCGGCGCCAATCTCGCGCGAAACCTACTTTGTTTGCAGTTCAACTGCAAGCCGTCCGCACGCCGCCGCTGCCGCGCGATGCACCGATCCGGCCTGCGGACGTGCGCCGTGTGGCGCGGCAGCCGGTTTTCCAGCACAATTCACCCGATGAGCGCGACTCCCAGGGAACCGCCGCCCGCCGCCTCCGCGGCCCGGCGCCGGCGCGTGATGATCGTGGCCGGCGAAGCTTCGGGCGATCTCCACGGCGCCGACCTCGCCGCCGAGATTCTCGCCCGCGACCCAGGATGCGACCTGTTCGGCATCGCCGGCGAGCGGATGCGCGCGGCCGGGGTGCGTGCGCTCACGCGCACCGAAGACATCGCCGGCCTTGGGCTTGCCGAACTCGCCTCGACCATTCGCCGCACGCTCGGCGCGCTCCGGCAACTCAAGGCGATGCTCCGAAGCGAGCGCCCCGACCTGGTCATCCTCATCGACTTTGCCGAGTTCAACATGTCGCTCGCGGGCGCGGCCAAGCGCGCCGGGGTGCCGGTGCTCTACTACATCACTCCGCAGGTATGGGCTTGGCGCCGCGGCCGCGTCTCGCGCATCATCGAGCGCACCGATCGTCTCGCCGTGGTCCTGCCCTTCGAGGCGGAAATTTATGCCGCCGCGGGCGAGCGCGTCACCTTCGTCGGCCATCCGCTGCTCGACCGCGTCGCGCCCGCGCAGGATCGCGCGGCCACGCTCAAACGCCACGGCCTGCCTGCTTTAAGGCCGCTGCTCGCGCTTCTGCCGGGCAGCCGGCGCGGCGAGGTGCGCTATCTGCTCCGCCCGATGGTCGAAGCCGCGCGCGTGCTCGAGGCCGACCATGGCCTCATCCCGGTGATCGCGCTTGCGCCGACGCTCACGCTCGCGCAACTGCGCGAGGAAGGACGCGTTAACCTCGACGGCATCCGCGTGATCGAAGGCGACACCTACAGCATCGTTGCGGCGAGCGAACTTGCGCTGGCAGCTTCGGGCACGGCCACGCTGGAAACCGCGCTTTTGGGCTGCCCGATGGTGGTCGCGTACAAGATGTCGCCGCTCACTTACGCACTTGCGCGGATACTCGTGCGCGGCGTGGATTTTATCGCGATGCCGAACATCCTGGCCGGGCGCAAGGTCGTGCCCGAGCTTATCCAGGGCCAGGTCAACCCGCGCAACCTGGTGCGGGCAGCCGAAAACCTGATGGTGGAACCGCTGCGCACCGAGACGCGCGAGGCGCTGCTCGGGCTGCGCGCTCGCCTGGGCGAGCCGGGAGCCGCCGCGCGCGTCGCCGCGATCGCGCTCGATATGATGGAATGAAATCCGCGGGGGCGGGGAGCGGCGGGCGCATCCCGGCGGCGCACCGCCTTGAGCCCGCGCGCCGGCTCCGCGGCCAGAGGATGCTCCGTCTCTTGTACAATGCGCTCTGGTATCCGGCGCTCCCGGTCGCGCTTGCGCTAAGCGGCGGGGCGCTCGACGCTGCGGCGCGGCGCGCGCGCCTGGGCCGTGCGTGGGCCGGCGATAATACGGCGCCGCCGGAGGAGCCGCGCATCTGGGCGCACGCGGCGTCCGTCGGCGAAGTGGGGGCGCTCGGCGCGGTCGCGAGCGCGCTCGTTCGCGAGCGCCCCGGCGCGACGCTGGTCGTCACAACGATGACAGCGGCGGGGCGCGAGGCGGCGCGGCGCGCGCTGCCCGGGGCGCGCGCGCATCTGCTCGCGCCGCTCGACTGTCGCGCCGCGCTTGGCCATTTCCTGGGTGCGCTTCGCCCCACCCTGGTGCTGATTGCCGAGACCGAGCTTTGGCCCAACTATTTCATCGAGTCGCATCGCGCGGGTGCGTGCCTCGCGATCGTCAACGGCCGTATCTCCGCGCGCGCGCTCAGCCGTTACCGCTGCGTTCGCCCGCTCCTGCGGGAAGCGCTCGAGTGCGCGGATCGCGTTCTGGCGCAGACCCCGGAAGATGCGGAGCGCTTTCTCGCCCTCGGCGCAATTGCGGACCGCGTGGTCGTGACCGGCAACACCAAGTTCGACCTCGCAAGTCTCGTTGCCGCGCCGCTGCGGCCCGCGCTTGACGCCTTTGCGGTCGGACGCACGGTACTGGTCGCGGGCTCGACCGCCCCGGGTGAGGAGCAGGTCGTGATCGACGCATGGCGCGAACTCAGCGCGCGTTTCGATCGGCTCGCCCTCGTTGTCGCGCCGCGCCATCTCGGACGCATCGCCGAGGTCGAGGCGCTCCTTGGCGCCGCGCGGATCGAATACGCAAAGGCGAGCGCGCAGGATGCGGACGGCGCGGCCGCGGCGCGCGTGATGCTGCTCGACACGATGGGCGATCTGCGGGCGATGTACGGGCGGGGCGCGGCCGCGTTCGTCGGTGGAAGCCTCGCGCCCGGACGCGGCGGACAGAGCCTTGCCGAACCGGCCGCTGCCGCCGTCCCCGTGCTGTTCGGACCCTTTCATGAGAACCAGCGCGCGATCGCAGCGGCGCTGCTTGAAGCGCGCGCAGGAGCGGTCGTCCGCAACGCGGCTGAGCTTGTGCGCTCGGTGAGCGCATTGCTCGACGATGACGCGGCGCGGCGCGCGGCAGGACGCGCCGCAAAAGCGGTGGTCGAGCGGATGGCCGGCGGCGTCGCCGCCACGCTGGCCGAACTCAGGCCGCTCGTCGGCGCGCCGCCCCAATCATGAACGACTCCACGCCGGCGCCGCCTAATCGCTCGCGCCTTGAGGGGCTCTGGCAGAGCGACCTCGCGCTCCGTCAGCGGCTCTTGTGGGCTGCATTGGTGCCCGCCGCCGGCGCGTACCGGGTCGCCCTGGCGGCGCGCGCGCTCTGGTGGCGCAAGATGAAACGGCGGGCGCGCCCGCTGGTGGTAAGCGTCGGCAATCTCACGCTGGGCGGCAACGCCAAGACGCCATTCACTCTCTTCCTCGCCTCGCGCCTGCGCATGCGCGGGCTTAAGGTCGCGATCGTAAGCCGCGGATGGGGCCGCGCAGCGAGCACGGCGCGCGCGCTTCTCGTTTCTGACGGCGAGCGGCTGCTCGCCGGCCCCGAGGAGGCCGGAGACGAGGCGGTGATGATGGCAAAGTCGTTCGCCGGGCCGATCGCGGTCGCGCGCCGGCGCATCGACGCCATCGAGCTCATCGAGCAGCGCCTCGGCCCGATCGACGCCGTGGTGCTCGACGACGCGTTTCAGCACGTGCGCCTGGCGCGCGACGTCGATTTGCTGCTGATGAGCGCCGAGCGCGGGGTGGGCAACGGATGGCTCTTGCCGGCGGGCCCGATGCGCGAACCGATCGGCGCGGCGCGGCGCGCCGACGCGGTGATTGCGGTCGGCACGGGGCGCGCCGCCGCCGCGCGCCAGAGCACCGCCGGCGCAATTCCGCACGCCATCGCGCTGCATCCGCTGCTCCTCCACGCCGTGCTCAGACCGCGTGCGCTGCTCGCCCCCGCCAGCAGCGCCGAGCGATGGACAGAGGAGCCGCTCGCGCTGATGGGCCGGCGCGTGGTCGCGGTCAGCGGCCTGGCGAGCGCCGCCGGCTTCTATCGGATGCTGCGCGAGTTGGAAGCCGACCTGGTCGGCGTGCTCGAATATCCTGACCATCACGTTTACACCGCGGCCGACTGGCACAGCATCGTGGCCGCCGGACGCGACGGCGCGGTTTTCGTGACCACGGAGAAGGATTTGGTGAAGCTCGAGCGGTTTCCGTTCGAGCGCGATTCGCTGTACGCTCTACGCCTCGAAGTCGTGATGGATCCCGACGACGAGACACGCCTCGTCGACATGATCGTTGCGAAGCGCGCTGCTTTGCATACCGCCCCAGGCGGCGATCCTGACCCACGAGTAAAGGAGGCCTTGGGTAAAAATGGCGATTAGCCAGGAACTGCTCGACATTCTGGCCTGCCCCAAATGCAAGGGCGATCTGCGCGTTACCGACAAGCAGGACGGGCTCGTCTGCGAGGCGTGCCATTTGCTCTACCCGATCAGAGACGACATCCCAATCATGCTGATCGAGGAAGCCCAGCCGGTGAAGTGAGGCCGTCAAGGCATGAGAAGGTGCGGCCGCGCGCCGATGCGATGAATGGCGCGCACTATCGCGCCTGGCGCGGCGCCGTCAGGGGCGACTTCTCCCGAATTTCCGCCGGTCCCTATCAGCTCTACCTGCGCGCCGATCTGGCGCGTTATGCAACGACGCTCGCCGCCGCGCTCCGCGAGCTTGGCGCCGCGGGCGCGCCCGGCGCCGGCAATCGCGGCGGCGGCTTCAAGCTCGCGCTGCCCGCCGGGCCCGAACTGTTCGTTCGCCGCGCGCGGCGCGGCGGCGCGATGCGTTTCGTGCTCGACGATCTCTATTTCGGACTGCGTCCGCGGCCGCTAATCGAGCTGGCCGTGACCGCCGAGGCCGCGCGGCGCGGGGTGCCGCTGGCCGAGCCGATGGGCGCGGCAGTGCGATGGGTCGCGCCGGGCTTCTATCGTGGTTTTTTCATCACCCGCGCCGCGGCCGGCATGACGCTGTGGGAATTTCTGCGCACCGACGACGACCCGAGCGTGCGCATCCACGTCCTCGAATGCGCTCGCGCGGCGATCGAGACGATGCTCCGCGAGGGGCTGCACCATCCTGACCTCAACCTCGAGAATCTTTTCGTCACCCCGCGCGGCGAGAGCTTCGCCGTCATCATCCTCGATCTCGACAAGGCGCGGCTTTACGATCGGGCCGTCGGCGGCGCGGCCCGCCGGCGGATCGCCGCGCGCCTGATGCGTTCGGCCCGCAAGCTCGATCCGCGCGGGCGGTATCTCGATTCGGCCGTGCTGTCGATTCTGAATTTCGCCTGATTCGGCTGCGCGCGGGCGTCAGCGTGACACGAGACTAATTCGACGGAGCGGCGGCGGCGGCCGCTTCGTGCGGGATCTCGCTCAGGTCGGCGATCTTGCCGCGAAGCTTTTCGATCAGCTCGCGCTGCTCCTGGAGCAGGTTTTGAAGCTCGAAGGCGCTCGGGCTCTTGTCGCCGGCGTCCTTGTGCGGGACCACGACCACTTCGTGCGGCTGCAGCACCTCGGCGTTTTTGCGCATCGAATCGCATTCCGCGGCCGAAACGTCTGCCGCCGCGCATCGCTCGCCGACCATCTGCTCGAGGCCTTTGCGCAGACGGTCGATCTCCGCCTGTTGCATCTGCGCCTGGTTGCCAAGCGACTGCTCGTTCACCTGCGTCTGACCGGGCATCGAAGCGGCCATCGCGCGCCGCAGATTTTCCTTTATGTCCCGGGCCGGATCGCCGCTGGCGCTTCCTTCCACGGCCGTGTTGGTCGTGCCCGCCGGACCGTTGTAGCCTGAGCCGGTGGTGG
Organism: Candidatus Binataceae bacterium; assembly: GCA_035500095.1. Classification (NCBI taxonomy): domain Bacteria; phylum Candidatus Binatota; class Binatia (SeqCode); order Binatales (SeqCode); family Binataceae (SeqCode); species Binataceae bacterium (SeqCode). The sequence continues at coordinate 5,675 of DATJXN010000102.1, read as the reverse complement.
CGCCGCGCCGGGCGCCGCGTGGCTTGGAGCTGGTTGCGAGACCGAGGAGCGCCGCGGCAATCGTCTCCGGCAGTTTGCAACCGAGCTTGTTGTCCGGTTCGAGTTGCACCGCTTCGCCCGTGACCTGCACCTCGCTGCCGACGTCGTGGTCACCGGCGTGCACGTTGATAATCGCGTCAACGCGGTTGGGATACTTCGCGGCGGCGGCCTGCCTGAGCCCGTCCGTCATCTGCAGATGGTCGGGGTCCGTGACCGCCACGGCAAAGGGCTCGACGTAGCTGATTTCTCCAACCTCGCGGTAACAGGCGGTGTCGAGCGAATCTGCGGTGACATAGATATGTTCGGCAGAAGTATGTCCGGCGGGCCCGGAGGCGCTCTGCGCGGCAGGCGCAGGTGCGGCTTCGGGCGGTTTCGCCGTCGCACAGGCCGAGAGCAGGACCGCCATAATCGCAATTGAAATCGTATAATCGGCCACGCGCATCGTAACCATCGCAGACGTTCCCGAGGCTGCCGCTCTCTGGTCGCAGAATTCCCTCGACAATGTCTTCTCGGTGCACTCGCGTTCCCCATAGACGAAAAATCGCGTCTTCGGTTACAGGAAAATCCCGACTCCGCAAACTTTGCCCGCACTTGAATGAAGGCGGCCGAGCGCGGTAGTACCGCGGATGATAATCAGACTGACAAGAATGGACAGGGGAGGAGCTTGATTAAGCTAACGCTCTGCGGCGTTCAAGGACCGGATGCTGGCGCGCCCGGCGGTGCGCAAAATCCTCGAGCGCGAGAAAAATGTCCTGGTGACCGCTCCGGTGGTGACCGCTCCGGCGGCGTAGCCTGGCCTCGCAGAATTTCGCCGGTTCGTGCGACGCCTCTACGAGTGCCGGCGCGCAATCGCGTCGATCTCGACCCGCGCTCCGCGGGGGAGCGCCGCCACCTGTACGGTGGCCCGCGCGGGGTACGGCGCATTCAGGTGCTCGCCATAAACGCGGTTGACGACGTCGAATTCGCCGAGGTCGATCATATAAATCGTCGTCTTCACGACATCGCGGAAATGGAGGCCCGCCGCGGACAGCACCTCGCGCAGGTTCTCCATCACGCGCCGCGTCTCATGCTCGATTCCGCCCTCGACCAGCCGGCCGCTTAAGGGATCGATTCCGATCTGCCCCGAGCAGAAAACCCACTGTTCGTCGCCGATCGCCTGCGAGTAGGGGCCGATGGCGGCCGGCGCCTGAGCCGTTGAAATCTGATGTTTCATCGATAAGTCCCGGATGAAGAATTTTTGCGAAACCCTAGGCGCGCTGGCCGTTGCCGCCGCCCATTCCGACCCGCGCCACCCGCATCACGCCGTCGATCGCGGCGATCTGATGAATCAATCCGTTGAGCTGGCGCGCGCTGCCGACGCTCAGCTCGAAGACCGATAACGCGCGGCCATCATTGCCGGCGGACTTGACTTCGGCGGTCGCGATATTGACGCCGGCGGTCGCGATGGTCTTGGACATCGCGGCCAGCAGCCCCGGCTGGTCGATGCTGAGGACTTCGAGCCGAATCGGCCGCGGCGTGTCCTCGCCTTCCTTCCACACCACCGGCACACGGCGCTGCGGATCGCTCACCATCGCATGGGCGCATCCCTTGAGATGAACCGTCACGCCGCGGCCACGCGTGATGAAGCCCGTGATCTCCTCGCCGGGCAGCGGGCTGCAGCATCGTGCGAACCGCACCAGCATATCGCCCACGCCGGAGACGATGACTGCGTTGCCGCCCGGATGGCGGCGGGTCTCGCGCGCCGCCCGCCCGGCGTCGGTTGACGGCGGCGGCGGCGCCTTCTCGGCGCGGTAGAGCTTGAGCTCTTCGGGCGTCAGCAACTTGGCCAGCAGCTGCGCCGCGGTGATGATCCCGTAGCCGACCGCGGCGAGCAGGCTGTCCACGTCGCGATAGGAGAATTCCTTGAGCACCGGCTCGAAGCGCTTGCCGGGACGGAGCTGCGCGACACTCAGCCCGAGCGGTTCGAGCTCGCGGTCGATGAGCGTAATTCCCCATTTGATCGAGCGCTCGGCCTGCTGCGCGCGCAGCCACTGGCGAATACGGCTCTTGGCGCGCGCGGTCGCCGCAAAGCTCATCCAGTCCTTGCCCGGGCTCTGCCGCTCGGAAGTGATGACTTCGATCGTGTCGCCCGACTTGAGCCGGTAGCGCAGCGGCACCATCCGGCCGTTGGCGCGAGCGGCGCTCAGATGCTGCCCGACCTGGGAATGGATGCGGTAGGCGAAATCGATAACCGTCGCGCCTTGCGGAAAGTCGAGCACGTCGCCCTTGGGCGTAAAAACGAAGACCTCTTCGGGGAAGAGGTCATCCTTGACAGTGGAGAGGAACTCCTGCGGGTCCTTGAGGTTCTGTTGCCATTCGATAAGGCGGCGCAGCCAGGCGAAGCGTTCGGTCTCGCGCAGCTCGCTGGTCCCGCCCTCCTTGTAGCTCCAGTGCGCCGCGATTCCTTCCTCGGCCACCTTGTGCATCTCGGCAGTCCGGATCTGCACTTCCATCCGTTGCCCTTGCGGCCCGATCACGGTTGTGTGGAGCGACTGGTACATGTTGACCTTGGGCAGCGCGATGTAGTCCTTGAAGCGGCCGGGAATCGGCTTCCAGCTCGCGTGCGCGACGCCGAGCGCCTCGTAACACTCGCGCAGCGTGGCGACGATGATGCGGAAGGCGACCAGGTCGTAAACCTGGTCGAACTGCAGACCCTCCTCCTGCATCTTGCGATGGATCGAATAGATGTTCTTGGGCCGCCCGGTTACCTCGGCCTTGACCCCGGCCTCCTCCAGGCGCTGCGCAATAATCCGGATTACCGTGCGGATGTATTCCTCGCTCTCGGCCATCGTGCGCGCGAGATGGGCCTTGAGCGTCGCGTAGGCGGTCGGATTGAGATAGCGGAAGGCAACGTCCTCGAGTTCCGACTTGAGCCAGTAGATGCCGAGCCGGCCGGCGATCGGCGCGTAGATTTCCAACGTCTCGCGCGCGATTTCTTCCTGGCGCTCGCGCGCCAGATGGGAGAGCGTGCGCATATTGTGCAGACGGTCGGCGAGCTTGATGAGCACGACGCGGATGTCGTGCGCCATCGCGATCACCATCTTGCGGAAATTCTCGGCCTGCTTCTCAGCGCGGCTGGAAAACGCGATCTTGGAAACCTTGGTTGCGCCGTCGACCAGGGTCGCAACCTCGCCGCCGAAAAGCTCGCGCACCTCGTCGAGCGAGGCCATCGTGTCCTCGACCACGTCGTGCAAAAGCCCGGTGATGATCGAGGGAAGGTCGAGCTTGAGTTGCGCGATGATGAGCGCGACGTTGAGCGGATGGGTGACGTAGGGCTCGCCCGACTCGCGCTTCTGCTCGGCGTGCATCCGCGCCGAATATTCATAGGCGCGGCGGATTAGCTGGAGGTCGGCCTGCGGGTTATAGGCCTGGACCCGCTTGAGGAGTTGTTCGAGCTCGGCGGGAGCAGGCTCTCCGGCGGAGGCGGCTACTTCTTCCACGCTGCGAAGTCCTCGCGCAGCCGCGCCACCCTCAACCGCTCCGCCTCCACCACGGCCTTTAGACCAGTCAGTGATTCTTCGAGATCTGCGTTGATTATCAGGTAGTCGTACTCGGGAAAGGCTTGCGCTTCTTCCCTGGCGCGCCGCAAACGGCCGGCGATCGCGGCTTCGTCCTCGGTAGCGCGTTTGCGCAGGCGCCCTTCAAGCTCCGCGAAGCTCGGCGGAAGAACGAAAATCGTTACCGCGTCGCGAGGGTATTTGCGTTTGATCTGCCGGGCGCCCTGGATGTCGATGTCGAGCAGGATGTCGCGGCCCGCGGCGATCGCGCGGTCGAGCGCCGCGCGTGGCGTTCCGTAGGAGGCTTCGAAGACCCTGGCCCATTCCGCCAGTTCTCCAGCCTCGCGCCGTCGGATGAACTCCTCCTCGCTCACGAAAAGATAGTCCGCTCCTTCGACCTCGCCGATGCGAGGCCTGCGCGTAGTCAGCGACACGGACGCTTCCAGGTCGCCGATCGCTTTGAGCGCCCTTTGTGAGATTGTGGTCTTTCCGGCCCCGGAGGGGGCCGAGAGAATGAAAATTATCCCGCGGCGGGGCGCCCCCGTATGCTCCATAAGCAAGCCTATAAAAGCCGCAAGTCCTTTGCAATCAAGGGTTTTCGCGCCCTACTTGCCGACGTTCCGAAGCCGCTCGACGTTCTGAACTTACTCGACGTTCTGCACCTGCTCACGCATCTTTTCGACTTCGCCCTTAAGCGCGACGGTTATCCGCGAGAGCGCCGCGCTCTGGGACTTGGCGCCGATCGTGTTGATCTCGCGATTAACCTCCTGCAGCAGAAACTCGATCTGCTTGCCCACGGGCCCCTCGCTTTCGACCAGTTCGCGCAGACCTCGCAAATGGACTCGCAGGCGAGTGATCTCTTCGGCTATATCGGCGCGCTGGGCGGCGTCGGAGGCTTCTTCGTAAAGCCGCTTCTCGTTGACGGCAAGATCGGCGATGAGATCGTGCAGGCGTTTCTGGAAATTCGCCACAATTTCGCTGCGGGACGCCTCCGCAAGCCGCTCGATTCGAGGCACCGCCTCGGTAATGGTCTTGATCCGGGCGACAAAGTCGGCGCGCAGCGCCCTGCCCTCGCGCTTGCGGTCGGCCTCGAGCACCTTGAGCGCCCGTGCGATGGCTGCGAAGCCCAACTGTACTCCGGGCCGCGAATCGGTATCCTCCTCGCTCACCTGAAAAATCTCCGGACGATGCAGCAGGACCTCGATTCCCGGCTTTCCGGTAAGCCCGAGCGCGCGCCCGAGCCGGCCGAGCTCCCTGACGTAGGCGGCCGCGAGGCGGTCATTGACGCGAAGCGCCGTGGGCGGCGGGCCAAGCGGCGCGCATCGGACGAAGAGCTCGACTCGGCCGCGCGCGATAACCGCCTGGACTCGTTTGCGGATTTCGGCCTCATGCTCGCCCCAGTTGCGGGGTAAATTAAGCTTAAGTTCGAAAAAGCGCTGATTCAGCGTGCGCACTTCCGCCGCGACGCGCACCTTGCCGCGTTCAATCTCTGCCCGTCCGAAGCCGGTCATGCTGTGCATTTACCTGTCGTCCCCCAAAACGGCCTTCAGCCTATCGCCCCAAAACGGCCTCCAGCCCATTGCCCAGACGGCACTCGCCTATCCCGCAACGGCCTTCGCCGCTGCCCCAGTTTGAAGGCAGGCCCGATAAAGCTCAACCGTCCGGCGCGCCATGGAAGCCATCGAAAAGCGTTCAACCGCACGTGCCCGAGCGGCTATCCCCATTGCGTTCCGTACCGTGTCGTCGGCGCCAAGATGTGCGATGGTCCGCGCGAGAGCATCCGCGTCTTCCGGCGCGATCAGGACTCCGGTGCGCCCGTCCTGAACCGCATCGACGATCCCGCCGACGCGCGCCGCGACGGCGGGGAGCCCGCAGGCCATCGCCTCGAGCAGCGCGACGCCGAGTCCCTCGCTCAGCGAGGGCATCGCGAAAATATCCAGCGCCCACAGGATTGGGCGCGGGTCGTTGACGCGCCCGACCATCCGAACGGTATCGGCAAGTCCCAGGCGCCGAATCTCGGCGGCGAGCGTGCCGCGCAGCGACCCGTCGCCGGCGACGATCGCGACGACCGGCCCGCAGGAGGCGTCCGGCTGCGCGACT
>DATJXN010000101.1 GCA_035500095.1 Candidatus Binataceae bacterium | reverse complement strand
CCATCGCTGTACAGATTTATTCTTTACAGAAAAAAGACCCAAGGTCAACTACCCACCACAAATTCCGTCGAACCGTCACCTCTTTTAACTCCCGACCTAGGAAACTGCGAAGAAATACGCGCTACTTTTGCACCGGAAATTTGCTAGTCTAGGCCGATCTTCCGTTACAAGCCGCGCGGACGTTCCGCCGACACGCGTTGTGCGCGGAGCCCGCGAGCCGGCGGCGGCGCATTCGCCTGCGGCTTCCCCAGCCGCGCGATCCTTCTCCGCGACGACCTATGTGTAATCCGTCGCGGCTGACCTTGCCGCGGGGTCTCTCACGCCTTAACAAACCTTCCGCGCCCGTTCACGATCGAATCACCGTGTTTTGCGAGTGCAGCCGCCTTCAGCGGCGCGGGAGGGACATCTCATCGTGGAAAGTCCGAGTATCGCCGTCGGCGCCGATTTGGAAGGACATCCGCCGCACGCGCAGGTTCGCAATTCGGGCTCGATAGAATTTGTCCTGCTCCTCGCACTGGGGATGGCAGGATGGTTTCTCTGCGCGCCGGTGCTTCCTATCCCGCCGGACAAGCATCTGCGCGCGTTCACGATCGCGCTTGCGGAGATGTTGTTCCTGGTGGGAATCGGATGCCGCTCGGCGCGCCGGCCGGACTTCATTCCGAGCGCGCTGATGCGGCTAGTCGGCGCCGATGGCCCGGCCCCCGCGTTCAGTGAACTGCTCTATGCCGCTGCGGGCGCGGCGGCGGTTTCGGTTCTGGGTACACGTATCGTGCAGGCTATCTTAGTCAAGGCGACGTGGTCGTCGGCGCTTGCCGCGCAGACGCCCCCCGCGGTAAAGGAAGCCGGTCGCAAAGCCTTCGAGCTCTTCAAGGCGCATCCGGCAGCGATCGGCGTCGGCTTTCCGATCATCGAGGAGATCCATTTCCGCCTCTTCTTGATGACGGTGTTGGTGTGGCTGATCGCGAAATTGCTGCGCGCGCCCGCAGGCGGGCTTGGCGCGCGGGCGTGGTGGACCGCGATCGTGCTTCAGGGACTGATGTTCGGCGCGATCCACGCGGCGACCGGCGAGGGAACGCTTTGGTGGGAGCCGCGTACGGTGCAGATGCTCCTCGAACCGCGCGCGGTTGCGGGAATCGTGCTGGGCTACGTTTACTGGCGCTGGGGTCTCGAGACGTCGATTCTCGCGCACATCTTCGCCGACCTGAGCGTGCTCTGCTACCTGATGCTGTTTGCGCACGGCGGCTGAGCCGCCCCGCCGACCAATCGTGCTCGCGCCGCCAAGGGCTTTCAGCGAATTCTCGCCCCCTCAGCACGCGGCGCGCGGTGGCGTCCTGGATGACACACCGCCGCGCGCACCCCAGCTGAATTGCAGATCAGCGATCGCCGCGGGTGAGCACTCCCGCCTTCTCCAGTTCGCCGATCCGATCCGCCGAGTAGCCGAGGCTGCCGAGAATCTCGGCGTTGTGCTCGCCCAGAAGCGGGGCTTGGAGGTCGAGCTCGGTCGGAAAGTCGGAAAAGCGCAGCGGCACGCCCGGGATGTCGTACTCGCCGATTATGCGATCGCGGATTTTGCGCACGGTCCGGCGCTCGCGCAAATGCGGATGATTGATCGCTTCTTCCACCGAGAGGATCGGCGCGACCGGAATCCGCGCCGCCTCGAGCTTGCGCAGGATGGTGGCGTCGTCGGGCTGGGCGTCGAGCCAGCGCTGAATGATCCCGGTGATCTCGGCGAGGTTGGCGGCGCGCGCGACCACGGTCGTGAAACGTGGGTCGGCCGCCAACTCCGGCCGCTCCATCGCGCGGCACAGCGCGGCGAACTGATGGTCCACCGGTGCCATGATGAACAGGTAGCTCTCCGGCGCCTTGCCCTTGAAGATCCCGATGATCGGCACCGCGGTATGATTCGAGCCCGCGCGTTTGGGCTTAACTTTGCCGCCGCTAGCGCTGTACATCTGCACGTTCAGCTCGTGGCAGTGGAAATAGCTGTCGAGCAGCGACACGTCGAGGTGCTGGCCGCGGCCGGTCTTGTCGCGATAGAGCAGCGCGCAGGCGATCGACGCGAGCGCATGCACGCCGGTCGAAACGTCGCCCAGCCCGAGCATCGGGAACGACGGCGGTCCGTTGGGGTCGCCGATCATGTAGGTCACCGCCGCATAGCTCATCCCGATGTAATCGTAGCCGGGGCGATTGGCGAGCGGTCCGGTCTGTCCGAATCCCGAGACCGAGCACATGATGAGCCGCGGGTTGATCTTGCTCACCGCCTCCCATCCGAGCCCCATCCGCGCGATCGCTCCCGGCGAGTAGTTCTCGAGCAGGACGTCGACCTTGGGCAGCAATTTTTTGATCACCTCGAGGCCCTCGGGTTTCTTGGGATCGAGGCAGAGGCTCTTCTTGCCGCGGTTCTGCTGCACGAAATACGCGCTGCGCCCGTCCTTCAGAAACGGAAAGGTGCGCGAGAAATCGCCCTTGGGCGGAATCTCCACCTTGATAACCTCGGCGCCAAGCTCGGCCATCAGGCGCGTCACGGTCGGACCGGCGAGCGCCTGGGTGAAGTCGAGGACCTTGTAACCATCAAGAACGTGGGCGGGTTTGGATGTTGGCATGGTCGAATTCCTCTCTCTGTGACCTTAGGCTGACGCGCGGCGGCCGGGCGGGCCGGTTTGCGCATTATTTCCTAACATTGTCAGTACGCTTTGGCGAAGAAGGCGCGCTCGGTCGCCGGTTCGCCGCAGACCAGGCATCGCCCGACCGCCGCGTTCTGTCCAAGGGGGATCGCGCGGCAGGTCGCGCGCGTCTCCTCGCGAATCCGTGTCTCGCAGGCGGCGTTGCCGCACCAGTAGATGTCGGCCATCCCGCCGCCGCCTTCGCCTTCCATCTGCGCGCGAAATTTCCCGTAGTCGTCGAATTCGCGCGTGTTGGCGCGCATCGCCTCGCGCGCCTGCGTGTACAGGCTCTTCTGAACGTCGTCGAGCAGCGCGCGGACGTGCGTCGCAAGTCCGTCGAGCGATGCCGCGGCTTTGGCTTCCTTGCCCGAGCGGTCGCGGCGTGCCATCACGGCGCTCCGCGCGGCGACGTCGCGCGGGCCGATTTCGATCCGGACCGGCACGCCGCGCATCTCCCAATCGTTGAATTTGAAGCCGGGCGTCAGGCCCTCGCGGTCGTCCAATCGCACGCGTATCCCGGCGGCCTCCAGCGCGTCGCGCGCTGCGCGCGCGGCGGCCAGCACGGGATCGCCGTCTTCGGTCTTGCGCCAGATCGGCACGACCACCGCCTGAAACGGCGCGACCGCCGGCGGCAGGCGCAATCCCTGGTCGTCGCCGTGACTCATGATGATCGCGCCGAGCAGCCGCGTCGATACGCCCCAGCTGGTCTGATGGGGATACTGGAGCTGGTTTTGCGTATCGAGAAAGCGAATCTCGAAGGCGCGCGCGAAGTTGTCGCCGAGGTAGTGCGAGGTGCCGCATTGCAGCGCCCGCCCGTCGCCCATCAGCGACTCGATCGAATAGGTCTCCTCGGCGCCCGGAAAACGTTCGGCCGCGCTCTTGCGCCCGGTCACGAGCGGCACCGCGAGATAGTCTTCGACGAAGCCGCGATAGACCTCGAGCATCGTGAGCGCCTCGCGTTCGGCCTCTTCCCTGGTGGCGTGCGCGGTGTGGCCCTCCTGCCAGAGGAATTCGGTGGTGCGCAGGAACGGCCGCGTGCGCATCTCCCAGCGCACCACGTTGCACCACTGGTTGATCATCAGGGGCAGGTCGCGATGCGAATGAATCCACTGCGCGAACATGTAATTGATGATGGTCTCGGAAGTGGGCCGCACGATCAGCGGCTCCTCGAGCTCCTTGCCGCCGCCATGCGTGACCACGGCGACCTCGGGGGCAAAGCCCTCCACGTGCTGGGCCTCCTTTTGCAGGAAGCTTTGCGGGATGAAGAGCGGAAAGTAGGCGTTGCGTGCGCCGGTCTTTTTGATCCGGCGGTCGAGTTCGTCGCGTAGCGCCTCCCAGATCGCGAAGCCGTCGGGGCGGAACACGATACATCCGCGGACCGGCGAGTAATCGGCAAGCTCGGCGCGCGCGATTATCTCGTTGTACCAGGCGGCGAAGTCGACGCTGCGGGGTGTGACTTTCTTTTCGTCCTGTTTGTCGGCCATGGAGTAGCTTTTTTCCAATCCAGAACAATACACCGCGCCGCCCGCGAAAGCATCGGCGCGCCCCCTCTCTCGCGCGCGTCGCGCCGCCCCTTCGCGCTTCGCTCCCGGGCGGCCTTGCCTTTCGCCGCCGGCTCCTCAACTATTGCGCTGTGGCTGTCGGTTGGCCCGCAGCTTAGATGCCAGCGCGCAGCCTTGGCAACAGTCCGAGCGGCCTCCGGCGCCGAACCGGACGCCGGTAGAGGCGCAAGTCGAGGTCCCGAGACGGATGAGAAAAAGGTCGCTTCAGATCGTAAGCAGCGGGCGTGCGCGGGTGAACGTAGGCCATAGCCGCCGCGGCGCAGGCGCCCTCCTTTCGCTTTGCGCGGGCGCCGCTGCGATCTTTCTCGCGGCGATGCCGGCCGCCGCGGTCGCTGCACCGGCCGCGGCGCCGTTTATTCCCGCGCCGCTCGCCGGCTCGCCTCCGCCGCAGGGCCCGCGCACAATCGAGGTTACCGGCAACGGCGAGGCGCACGTCGCTCCCGACGTCGCCTCGCTCAACCTCGCGATCGAAACGCATGCCGCAACCGCGCAGGAGAGCGCCGGCCAGAACGCGGCGCTCGCGCAAAAAGTCGTGGACGCACTCACCGCCAAGCTGAACGGCAAGGGCAAGGTGTGGACCGGCGGCTACTCGCTCTATCCCGAGTACAGCGAATCTCCGCAGCCCAATCAGAAGCCCAGCGTCATCGGCTATCGCGCCGAGAACTCGATTACTGTGGAGACCGGCGAGATCGGGATGCTCGGCGGATTGATCGACACGGCAATCCAGGCCGGCGCCAACCGGATCAACTTTCTCAACTTCACGCTGCGCGATGAAAGCCAGGCCCGCAGCCAGGCGATCGCGCTCGCTGCCAAGGACGCGCAGACCCAGGCGGACTCGCTCGCCAAGTCGCTCGGCGTAAAGCTTGGGCCCGTGGTCAAGGCCACCACCGAGACCGAAAACAGGCCGATGCCGGTTATGCGCGCGGGGGCGATGGCGATGAGCGCGTCGATGGGCGCGCCGACCCCGGTGCAACCCAACGAGGTCACGGTCCCCGCGACAGTCTCGATTACGTATCAGATCGAATAGCTGCCAAAATTCGCCCGATTTCTGCTGCAGGTAAACCCGCCGGCTCGCGCAGGAACGGAGGAAAGCTAGCCTGGTGGCCGCAGCTTGCCAGCGCGCGACTGGAGCCGGGCAGGTCTCGCCGAAATAGCGCCTTTTGCCCGGTTTCCAGGAGCTTCGCGGGTGCCTCGTCCGAAGCCTGTCCGCGGCGAAAAGCTGCCGGAAAGATAAACTGCCGTCAACTTGATAAAATCGAGGCGCAATCGTTGGAAGCGTCAGAGCCTCCAACGCAACATTTGCCGGAGGTGAATCTTGGACAAATCCAACGGCAGCAAACAATTCCATCGACAGACCAAGGCCTATGAGGACGTGCGGTTCCTCGAAAGCAAGGACGGCCGGGCGCTACGCATCCTTGCCGAATATCTGGAGCCGCTGTCGCGGTTCAAACGCTATAAGGTCCAGGACACCATCGTCTTCATGGGCTCGGCGCGGTTGTTGTCGCGCGAAACGGCCGAAGCAGCCCTGGCCGAGGCGGAAAGGGCGGGGCACGGCGTGACGGCGGCACGCACGGCGCTTGAGCTCTCGACCTATTACGAGGCCGCACGTGAGCTGTCCCATCGGTTGACGACCTGGTCGAAGAGGCTCGACCATAACGAGCGCCGGTTTGTCGTCTGCACCGGCGGCGGTCCCGGTATCATGGAGGCGGCTAACCGCGGCGCCTCGGAAGCGAGGGGGCTGAATGTCGGCCTGACGATATCGATCCCCAACGGCGAGTTCGATAATCCCTATGTCAGCCGCGAGTTGCACTTTCATTTCCACTACTTTTTCATGCGCAAGTTCTGGTTCGTCTATCTTGCCAAGGCGGTGGTGCTGTTCCCCGGCGGCTTCGGAACGCTCGACGAATTCTTCGAAATGCTTACGCTGGTGCAGACGCGCAAGATGAAGAAGCGCATGCCGATCGTGCTGTTCGGGGCGAAGTACTGGAACGAGGTGCTGAACTTCGACGCGCTGATCAAATACGGAACAATCGGCCCGGGCGATGTCGAGCTCTTCCACAGAACCGATTCCATAGACGAAGCTTATGAGATCATCACCCGAGGCCTGACCGAGAATGCGCTGGGCAGTCCCGGCGCCCAGCTTTAGTAACCAGCGTTAGTAAACCGCCGGGCCGTCGGCGGATTTTTCGGCAGCGGGCTACGGCTCGAGCGCGCCGAGCAGTTGTTCGCGAGTCGGCTGAACGATCGGCGCCTTCGTATGGTAACGGAGGACTCCTTGCGTGAGCGCCACGATCTCCGGATCGGCGTACACCTCGGCAGGCCGGCTGAGCATACCCATGACCTTCCAGAATGCGCGGAAGATAGTCGGATCAAATAGTGCTGCGGTACGCAGTTGCTCGAAGGTTATCCGGTCAGAGACGGCGTCGGGCGCGGGCGGGAGCGGAGCGCCGAATATTCGGTGTTTGAGGATCCCGAGGCGCGCGAAGTCGATCGCCGCCTGATCCTCGTAATACGGAAGGATATGTTCGGCGGCCAGTTTATCCAGAGCCATTGCGAGCGCGCGCCGGTCGTCGCCGTGATGGTCAACGGCATCAACCAAATCCGCGATACCCGTCAATGCGAGCGTCAGGCCGCGGCCGAGCGTCGGATTCGTCGTGCAGACCGAGTCGCCGATAGCGGCCAACCCTGTCGCTACCGGCGCGCCGCCGACAACCAAACGGCGCATCGTATTGTTCACCGCACCCATCGGAAACACGTCGGTGATCGGTTCCATTACGTCAAGCCACGCGGCGTAGGTCGGGATGGTACGCATCACCGCCTCGAAGACCTTCGGGTACCTGAGCGTTTTGAATCGGCGATCGATCGCCAGCGGCACCACCGCCAGCTGCATCGTTCCATTGTCGGCGCCCCAGATGCCGACGGTGAACTCGTCGAGGCCGACGACGATCCGCGTCGTGGCCGGCCCGGGTAGTTTGTGCGCTCGACGCAGCCGATAATGCCGGCTGAAGTACGCCACACCGCACTCCGCCCGCCACATCGCCGTTGAATGAGCGCCAATCTCGTCGAGCCAGCGGTCAACCGGCGAGCGCCGGCCCATCGCATCCACCACCATGTCCGCAGCAACGTCACCCTGATTGGTGCGCACTCCAGTGACGTGAGGCGGCCTATCCGCAGCGGCGAGCAACCCGGTTGCGCGCACTCCCACGCTGAGCGTCACGCCGGGCTCAGCAACGACCACCCGCTGAAGGACCCAATCGATGGTCGAGCGCCGGGTCATCAGCATCGTGAACCGCTCGTCGTCCGGTCTCGCCGTGGTGTCGCTGAGCGACGGCGGCATCTGCGTCGAGATCGGCGCTTCGGCCACGCCCGCGGCTAGCATCAGGCGATAGACGTCGGGCAGGTGCTCCATAAGAAGCTGCCGGCACCTGGCCATCACGATATGCGGCTGGACAATCTGAGGCGCGGCCGAGCGGAAGGCGGACGCCGCGGCAGACTCGACGTCGGGCGCCGGCTCCGATCGATCCTGCTCGAGGACGACGACCTCGTGGCCGGCCCGCGCCAGCATCAACGCGGCAAAGAGACCCGCGGCGCTTCCTCCGACGATCGCAAACTTCAGTTCCCGTTTCACTAGCCTGTCTGCTCGGTGATGGCTCGCCGCGGCGGTCTCGATTAACTATCGGATCGAGTAGCCGCTGAGATCAGCGCGACTCTTCTAAAGAACGCGCACGGCCGGGGGCTTCCAGGTTCCATCGCCAGGCGGCAGAATGGACGGCGGACTCTCCTTCGGCCAGTACAGGCGCATCACCAGGTAGATCGGACCGTCGGGAGCGGGCAGCCAATTGGATTCCTTGTCGGCGCCAGGCGAGTTCTTCTGAATGTAGAGCGTCAGCGAGCCGTCGGCGTTCTTCTTGAGATTCGGAAGCATCGGCGAGTTGATCAGATAGCGGTTGATCGGATTCTTGATCAGCAACTGCGTCTTGCCGTCGTATATGGTTACGGACCAGAAGGCGTTGACTGGCGGAAGCTGGCCTGCGGCGAAGGTGAGCGTGTAGTTGTGCTTGCTGCCGTCGAGCGGTTCGCCGTTCGGCAGCCACTTCGTCAGCGGATACATCGCCTCCACTGCGTCGTTGCCGTAGATACCGCCCTTGGCGCCGGCTGCGCGCAATAACCAGTCGCCGTGGTAGAAGGCGCGATCGCCAAATGGCGAACCGACGTGCCATCCGTTGACGTTCTTGCCGAAGGTTTTGAGTTTCTCCGCGACCTTCTTCTCGCCGTCCTTCATGCCCAGGCCGATTTCGAGCTTGTGCTTGAGCGAAAGGTCTTTGAAGTTGAAGGTCTTGCCGGGGCCGATGCCGATCCGGGCGAGCCTGGCGCGGATGTCTTTCTCTTCCGGCCCGGACGGCGCGAATCGCAGAGCGAAATCGAGATATTCGAAAAAATTCTTCTTTACGAGTTGATCGTTGATCCTAGGGAAATCGATCGCCGGGGCCGCTGGAGGCGCCGACTGGTGCAGATATGCGGACAGCGGCTGTACTTTGTAACCAGACTGGACTTTCTCGACGTTGGGCAGGTCCGCGGAGTTGAAGAGCTGGGTGCGAAATACCGCAATTGAAAAGTCGGTCGTCGACTGGAACACCTTCTTGATGCCTTGCGGCGTTTCGCCCTTCCATTCGGGTCCGACAACCATGTAATCGCCCGCGTCGTTGCCGGTGGCGCGGCTTCCGATGTAGCCGTAGTTGAACGTGTTACCGTCAGTGAACTGCACGCAGTAGTAACGGCTCTTTTCGACGGCCGGTACCGAGATCACGATGGGTTCCGCGCGCAGGTCCATCCATGCCAGCGAGTACGGCGTGTCGCTGTTGGGCGTGACGATAGTCGTGTCCCTGTAAGTGAAGACGCGGTGCTCGTTGGATATTGTATTGAACGGAGCCTTCCACTGGCCCGAGTTTCGGTCCACGACATACTCGTACATGACCGCGTAATTCATCACGATCGGCAATCCGTAGATGAATCCCTCTTCCGCTATCGCCCGGCTCTCGCTGATGCTCGGCCAGGACTTAGCCGTTTGCGAGATACCAGCGCTCGGGCTTGCGATCAGGAGCGCGATGCTCGTGACGACCGCCAAAGCCGTTAGAAGCGCAAAAGACCGTGCTTGCATCGGTTCACTCCTTCCACTTGGGGAGGTCTTTCCTGGCTCGCTGGTCGAAGCTGCAGAGGCAGGTAATCCCTGTATCTGAATCCAGGATGAATCATGTAAAACAGGGTAGCCCTTCGCAAGAAGACCTTGGTCCTACTGTTTTGCGCGAACGACCTGACATGCCCCGCGAGCCGGCAGCTCCATTTGTGTGTAGGCTCGGAAATCCGCCGTTAACATTCGATGGGTAAGATCCACGGGGCAATCAAACGCGGATAGGAGCGGCGCGGCCGCACTGGACCCGCGCACGCACTGGACGTGAGGTGTTCGATGGCTGATTTCGATTACGACCTGGTCGTCATAGGTTCGGGACCCGCGGGCCATCATGCGGCGATCCAGGCGGCCAAGCTGCGCAAGCGGGTGCTGATGGCCGAGCGCAAGTCGATCGTCGGCGGGATCTGCATCAATATCGGCACGATTCCGAGCAAGACCATGCGCGAGGCGATCCTTTACCTTTCCGGCTATCGCGAGCACGCGGTCTACGGCGAATCGTATCGGCTGAAGGAACGGATCGCGCTCAGCGACCTGCTGGTCCGCGTGGATCCCGTGGTGCGCCATGAAATCGACGTCACCCGCAACCAGCTGCTGCGCAACGGCGTCGAACTCGCCCACGCCAGCGCCTCCTTTATCGATCCGCATACTTTGCAACTCGAACTTCCCGCCGACGGCGCCCGCCGCACCGTGACCGCCGACAAGGTCGTGATCGCCGCCGGGACGCAGGCCACGCGCGACCCGCAGATGCCGATGGACGGGCACAGCGTCTTCTCCAGCGACGACATCCTCGAGATGGGCGAACTGCCGCAAACCCTCGCCGTTGTCGGAGCGGGCGTGATCGGATGCGAGTACGCGAGCATGTTCGCGGCGATGGGCGTGCGCGTCACGCTGATCGACAAGCGTCCGCACCTGCTGCCCTTCGTGGACGGCGAGCTGATCGAGGCGCTCAGCTACCACCTGCGCGAGCGGCGCGTGATGCTGCGTCTCGGCGAAGAAGTCGATCGCGTCGAAGTGGTTGACGACGCGGCCGGGCGGCACGTGCGCACGATGCTCAAGAGCGGCAAGCAGATCGTGAGCGACAAGGTGCTGTGCAGCGTCGGGCGGACGGGCGCGACCGCCGATCTGAAGCTCGAGGCGGCAGGCGTCAACGTCGACAGCCGCGGCCGCATCCCGGTCAACGATCGCTATCAAACTTCGGCGCTGACGATTTACGCCGCCGGCGACGTATGCGGATTTCCGAGCCTCGCGTCGGCCTCGATGGAGCAGGGACGGCTCGCCGCCTGCAGCGCCTTCGGCGTCGAGGCGACGCAGTTCCGCGAGCTGTTTCCCTACGGCATCTATACCATCCCCGAGATCTCCTTCGTTGGGCGCAACGAGGAAGAACTGACCGAACAGGGCGTGCCCTACGAGACCGGCCGCGCGCCGTATCGCGAGATCGCGCGCGGACGCATCGTCGGCGACACCATCGGCTTCGTCAAGCTGCTGTTCCATCGCGAAACACGTGAACTCCTGGGCGTGCACATCATCGGCGAAGGCGCGGTCGAACTGATTCATATCGGCCAGGCGGTGCTGGCGCTGGGCGGCCGTCTGGACTACTTCATCGACACGGTCTTCAACTATCCGACGCTCGCCGAGTGCTACAAGAACGCGGCCTTCGACGGAATCAACCGGATAAGGGCGATGCCTGCCTGACGATGCGCGCGGCTCAGGACCGAACCGCCGGACGATGCACCAAAGCCCGCTTCGGCCCGGCCAATTTGCCGCATCCCGGCGCCACCGGGCTCATCAAATTAGCCGCCGGAGTGCTCGCCGCGCGCGCAACATCCGCGCCGCCCGTGTAAGCTTCGTCCGGCGATGTCAGTCCCAGTTGAATTAGGAGCGGTGAGCAGGGCTGAGGCCCCAATCCTGGAGCTACAGCCCGGACGGGTCGCAGCTTTGCAGAGCGCGGCGCCGCCGGCCGAGGTTCGATCCGCCGCTTTGGCCGGCCGGCCGCTGCGCACGATCGACGTCGTCGGCATCGGCGAGTGGCGCACGAGTCCCGACCGCGCGCTGTTAAATTTTGCGATCGAAGCCTCTGCGCTCTCCGCCAGGGAGAGCGCAGAGGCGAACGCGGCGCTCACCCAACGGATATCCCAGGCTCTCGCGGTAAAACTCTGCGGCAAGTGCAGGCTCTGCGCGGGCGGGTGTGCGCTCTATCCGGAGCACGAACAGCCGCGCGGGCATGAGAGACCGGCGGTGATCGGTTACCGCGCCGAGAGTTCGCTGACCATCGACACCCGCGCGGTCGGAAGCGTCGGGGCCCTGATCGATGTCGCGTTCGACGCCGGCGTGAGCGGGATCAACTACCTCGAGTTTCCCCTGGGCGACGAGAGCGAGGCGCGCAGCGAAGCGATTGCCTGCGCCGCACTCGACGCGCAGGCGCAGGCGCTTTCGCTCGCCCGCGCGCTCGGTTTCAGGCTCGCGCGGGTGCTCCGAACCGTCAGCGAGGTCCGGGTGCGGACGCAGCCGGCGCAAGAGACCGCGGCGGCGGAGCCGCCGCGGACGGGCGAAGTGACTATTCCCGCGACCGTTTCGATTATCTACCAGATCGAGTAGCCTTAACCTCCGCAGCCTGGATGCAGAGATGCTGAAACCCGGAGACAGCGCACCGCCGTTCGATCTCTCCTGCGCGGCCGGCGGCCGCGCAGGGCGCCTGCGGCTTTCCCAGATCGATTCCGAGATGGTCGTGCTGTTTTTCTATCCGCACGACTTCTCCTTCATCTGTCCAACCGAGGTCGTCGGCTTTCACAAGGCGCGCGAAGAGTTTGCCGCCGAAAAAACCAGTATCGTCGCGGTCAGCGTTGACGACGCCGAGACCCATCTGCGCTGGGCGCGCGAGCTCGGCGGGATCGGCTATCCGCTCCTGGCCGACACGGACGGCGCGCTCGCCCGCGCTTACGGCGTCTTCGACGAAGGCGCCGGCCTTGCGATGCGCGCGACCTTCATCCTCGATGCGAAACGTACGATCGTCTACTGCGTCGCCTGTCCGGTTAATGTCGGCCGCAGCGTGAGCGATACGCTCCGCGTGGTGCGAGCGGTGCGCTCGGGGCGGATGTGTCCGGCGGATTGGCAGCCGGCCGGCATCGCGGCCCCGCCGCTCACTACCGGCTCCAGTTCCGGCTAAGCGCGCGTGCCCGCCCTTGACCCATCCGACAAGAAGCGGCTTATCGAGCGTCTTTCGAGTATCCGCGAAATCGTTTTCGGCACGCAGGACGGCATCCTCACCACGGCCGGCGTGCTCGCAGGGCTGAGCGGCGCCGTCGCGATCCGCCGCCAGGTGATTCTCGCCGCGCTGGCCTCAACCGCCGCAGGAGCGCTCTCTATGGGGGCCGGTGCATATCTCGGCGCGCGGGCCGAGTCCGAGGTCTTGTCGAGCACGCTCGAGCGCGAGCGCGAAGAGGCCGCCGCCGAGCCCCATCTGCTCCAGGAGCGTCTGCTGCATGCGCTCGAGCACGAGGGGCTGAGCCGTGAGGCGTCCTACCGTGTCGTCAAGCTGCTGAGCGGCGCGCCGCAGGCGCTGTTCTCCACCGCCGAGGTCAAAATGTACGGCCTAAGCCGCCAGGCGCTTGGCAGTCCCGCGGTTGACGGCGTCACGATGGGTCTTGCGTTTCTGGTTGGCGCAACGGTGCCGCTGTTGCCGTTTGTCCTGATACCGTCCGCCGGGCCCGGCGATCGCGCGGGGCTTATTGCCGCGATGGCGACGACGGCGCTTGCGCTGTTCGCGGTCGGCTATTTCCAGGGATGGCTCGCGCAGCGTAAGTCGCGATGGCTTTCGGGGCTGCGTTTTCTCGGGGTTGCGATGGGCGCTGCGGTCGCGGGCTACCTTATCGGGCTTGCGATCGCACCGATTGGCGGAGGCGGATCGATTCCAACGACGCCATGAAGCTAAACGCGTACGCTTCGCTTGCCGCCTTTCTGGCTCATCGGCGGGCGCTCAAACAGGCCGGGGCCGGGGGCCTCTCCGCGGATGAGCTTGCCCGCAGCGCTGAGATGGAGAAAATTATCGCGTCGCTGCGGCCCGAGGAGCGCGCGACGCTGGAAGGGGCGAGCGCGGACGGGGGAGCGCGCGCCGACGGCACGACGCGGCGCCATCGCGAACGCGCGGAAGCAAGTCTCGCACGGGAACTCCGCGCACGCGGCTTGCTCGCGCCGTAGGAACCCGGCCGCGAGGACAGTATCGGAGCCGCGCCGCTTATGTCATCGGAAAAATGATTGCCTACGTCATCCGGCGAATCGTCTATGGCGCGGCGGTCCTGCTCGGCACCTCGATCATTACGTTCACCATCGCCTTCGTCATCCCCGCGGACCCGGCGGTCGCAATGGCGGGTGCGAAGGCCGACCCGCAGACGCTCGCGACGATCCGCCATCAGCTCGGCCTGGATCAGCCGCTCTTTATCCAGTACACGCACTATCTCGGCCGCGCGCTGCACGGCGACCTCGGCCGTTCGTACATCCGGCGCGCGAGCGTGACGCAACTGATCCTGAGCCGCTTTCCCGCAACCGCGCTCCTGGCGCTGTGCGCGATGGCCCTCTCGCTCGCGCTGGGAATTCCGATGGGGATGGTGGCGGCGGCGTGGCGCGGGCGCGCCGTGGACAACGTGCTCCTCATCGCCTCGCTTGCGCTGATTTCGATCCCGATTTTCTGGCTGGGCACGATGCTGCTGATCGCGGGCGGGCTCTATCTGCGCACGTTTCCGCTGGGCGGCCTCGACGGTTGGAAGAGCCTGGTGCTGCCGACCGTCGCGCTCGCACTCGGCTCGGCCGGCTACTACTCGCGGATCCTGCATACCAACCTGGTCGAGGCGCTCGAGCAGGACTATATCCGCACCGCGCGCGGCAAGGGCCTTTCCGCCGCGCAGGCGCTCATCCGCCACGCGATGGCCAACGCGATGCTGCCGCTGGTCACGCTCGCCGGGCTCGATCTCGCGGGATTGCTCTCCGGCGTGGTGCTCACGGAGACCGTGTTCAACTGGCCGGGAATCGGGCGTCTCGCCTACGAAGCCGTCTTCAACCTCGACATCCCGCTTATCATGGGCACGGTGCTCTTCTCGGCGTTCCTGGTGGTCGTCGCCAACCTGGGAGTCGACCTGCTCTATGCGTGGCTCGATCCGCGAATTCGGCTGAGTGAAACGTCGTGATGCGGCGGATCAACGCGATGGAGCTGGTGGGCGCGGCGATGGTGCTGAGCCTGGTGACGGCCGCGCTGTTCGCGCCGCACCTTGCTCCTTACGACCCGACGCGCGCGGTCGCGCCGACCTACGGTGACCCCGGCGCGCCGTCGCCCGCGTTTCCGCTCGGCACCGACGAGTTGGGACGCGACGTGCTCTCGCGAATCATCTGGGGTGCGCGGGTCTCGCTGACCGTGGCGGTCGCCGCGATGGCAATCACGATGACGATCGGAGTGGCGATCGGGCTTGCCGCGGGCTTCTTCGGCGGCGCGGCCGATTTCGCGCTGATGCGCTTCACCGACGTGATGCTGACGCTGCCTGCGCTGTTGCTCGCGATGGCTTTCGTCGCCGTGCTCCATCCGAGCCTGCTAAACGTGCTGCTGGTGATCGGCCTTGTCTCGTGGACGCAAGTCGCGCGTGTCGTGCGGGCCGAGGCGCTTTCGATGACGCAGCGCGACTTCGTGACCGCGGCGCGCGCGCTCGGCGGCTCGCCGGCGCGGCTCATCGCGCATCATGTGCTGCCCAACCTGATCCCGATAATCGTCGTGATGGCGGTGCTCGGAACCTCGGGCACGCTGCTGCTGGACGCGGGCCTCAGCTTTTTGAGCCTCGGGGTGCCGCCGCCGACGCCGAGCTGGGGTCGCATGATCGAAGAGGCGCTAATCTATTTTCGCACCGCGCCGTGGCTGATCGCATTTCCAGGGCTGGCGATCTTTTACGCGGTGCTGGCGTTCAACCTGCTCGGCTA
>DATJXN010000100.1 GCA_035500095.1 Candidatus Binataceae bacterium | reverse complement strand
AAGAGGCTTCCGGCAAAGTTACCAGGAGGCCCTGGATACGGTGGACCCGCTGATCCATAAGATCGTGTCGGAGCTTGAATCTTTGAAGCCCGGCTTTCCCGACCATCAAATGTAGACCTCGCCTACGCCCGACAGGCGGCGACTCTCAGCGCGCCGCAGTAATGACGCGATAAGTGTCCAGCGCGGGTGGAAGCTCGCGCGCCGGCAACGTCTGAGCGACCGCTTCGATCTGACGCCTGCGATCATGGATTTCGCGCCCGGTCTCGCGCAGCAGGTGTTCGAGATGTTCGGGGTCCACCAGCCGCAGCGCTTGGGCGAAGTCGTATTCGGAGTCTTCGCGCGAAGCGAGCGCGGGCGAAAAAATTTTATCCGCCGCATGACCGGCGACAAAAAATTTCGCCCGGCAAGACCGCCCAACGCGAAAAAGCCGGCGACTTCTCCTTGCGGATCGGCGGCTTTTTTGTGCGTCTGATAGAGATTTCCCTGTAAACGAAACCAGCCTGGCGCGCGTCCAAGGCGATGGGGAGGTAAAGGACCCACCGAATCGTGGGGCCGAAAGTCGCCTTGTGCGGGCCACCAGCCAGCGCCATTATCTGTCTGGCCGTGAAAAAGTTGGCACCAAAAGTTGTCACCAAAATGGCCGGACGCGCAGATCATCACACGGACAGGCGGGGCTGAGTGATTGGAGCCTTCCGATGAGGAGTTGTGCAGGCGGGTTGCGGAGCGCGATACCGAGGCCTTCGATCTCCTGGTCGAGCGGCATCAGGCGCGCGCCTACCGGCTCGCCTGCTCGATCGTCGGCAACGAAGCCGACGCGCGCGACGTGTCGCAGGAGGCGTTCATCAGGCTCTATGAATCTACCGGCCGATTTGACGCGCGCTCGCGCTTTACCACCTGGTTCCATCGCATCCTGGTCAATCTCTGCATCGACCATCTGCGGCGGAGCCGATGGTGGCGCAAGCTCGTGCCGCTTGCGGGGCCGGGCAGCGAGGCCGATGAGGCGGCGATCGATCCGGCCTCTGACGAGCCGGGGCCCGAGTCTGAGGCGATTCGCAGTCAATCGATCGGTGAGTTGCGCGCGCTGCTCGAGAAGCTGTCGCCCAGGCAGCGCGCGGCCGTGCTGCTGCAGGTGCAGGAGGGTCTGAGCAGCCGGGAAATTGCGGCGGTGCTCGAATGTTCGGAGAATACGGCGAGAGTTCACATCCATCGCGGGATAGCGGAGCTCAAAAAGGCGTTCAAGCGAGAGTAAGGTCGGCGGTCAAGCCGTCTGGCGGTTAAGAAGATGATTACGCGGCATCCCGAAACGGCGCTCGTTCCATATATGCGCGGCGAGCTCGAGGGCGAGGAGCGGGCGCGCGTCGCGCGCCACCTCGAAGACTGCCCGTCGTGCCGCCAGGCGGTGGGCGACGCGGCCGCCGCGCTTGGGGAGCTGGTGCGCCGCGTCGAGGAAATTCCGCCGCCCGACCCGGCGATTTACCGCGCCCAGTTGCATCGCAAACTCGACGCGCGCCAACGGGCCGGCGCGGGCGGCGGGGCGGAACCTCGATGGTGGCGGCGGCCACGGATAGTCGGGCTCTCGATCGGCGCGCTCGGCGCGGTCGCCGCCGCGCTGCTCCTGATTTTCACGATGCATCAAGGCGCCGGCGTCGCGCCGCCGCCGCTCGATCAGCTCGCGGCGCAAGATGCCGCGATGCAGGTGGGCACGATGCAGGAGGCCGCGATGACCGGCGCCGACGTCGGCCTGTTGCGCGACTACCCGATGGTCGAGCATCTCGACCTGCTCGAGAACTACGACGTCATCGCCCACCTCGACGACGTGTCGCCGTCGGCGCCGGCCAGCGATGAGAACCGGTCGTAGGCGGGCCGTGCTTGCGCTCGCGGCGGCAGCGCTCATGACGGGAAGCGTCAAGGCAGGGGCGCAGGAGCGGCCGCCCGCGGCGCCGCCGGATTTGCGGATGCTGTTGAACCTCGATCTGTTCCGGCCGCACGCGGGCGACGCCAACGGCGGCGGCGGGTCGGGCGCGGCCTCGAACGGCTCGATGGTCGATCAGATTCGCGCGCTCAAGGCGATGGGCTATCTCGGCGGAAATCACAACAACGCTCAGGCGGACGCAACCGGCACCCGCGGCGACGCGCCGAATCCGCCGTCCCCGGAAACCGGCAACTCCAGCGATTCAGAGGGACAGCCATGAGCCGCCGCAGGCTCGGCGTTTCGATAGCGCTGGCGGCGGCCTTCGCGTTGACGGCGCTCGCGAATCGGGCGCGCGCGCAATCGTTCGCACCGGTGCCTCCGATGGCTGCGAGCGAGCCGCAAAACGCCGCCGAACGGGCGCTGGCGGCGCAGGATCCCGGCACGTGGTCCAGGCTCACGCCCGAACAGCGGGCGCGGGTGCTCGACAATTACCGGCAGTGGCAGCGGATGACACCGGCGGAGCAGGGCGCGGCGCGGCAGAATTTCGAAGAGTTCCGCAAACTCCCGCCCAACGAGCGTCAGCAGGTGATGCAGGGGATGCGCCGATGGCGTCAGCTTCCACCCCAGCGGCGCGAGGAACTGCGCCAGGCCTACACGCATTTCAGACAGCTTCCGCCCGAGCGGCGCGAGAAGGTATTCCAGCGCTATCGGCAGTTTCAGCAGCTTCCGCCCGCTGAGCGCCAGCACATGCTCCAGAACTATCGGCGGTGGCAACAGATGACGCCGGAGCAGCGCAAGGCCGCGCGCGTCCGCTGGCACGAGGCCCATCCAAGGCATGGCGGGCCGCTGACGAAAATTCCCTAGCGCGAGTCTCGGGAGCGGCCGATTGGGCAGCTTGTGCAGCCGGGCACGCGATTTCAAGTCACTCGGATATAATTTTCGGTAGTGACGGGGCGCATCACCAATAATAATACGTTCGGGACCCGAGGCTTCGATGAAGGACAGGTTTGGCGCGGCCGTCCACTATCAAAACGCAAGAGCGATGGAGCTGAGTGAATGCCGTTGAATGAATTTCCACCCGAATGGCGGCGCGGCGTGTATCAGGCGATCGCGCTTCGGCGAGACATTCGGGCATTCAGGCCCGATCCTGTCGATCCGAGGACGCTGGCGCGGATCCTTTCCGCAGCCCATCAGGCGGGCTCCGTGGGGTTTTCGCAGCCGTGGAACTTCATCGTGATCGATGACCTAGAGGTCCGGCGCCGGATCCGCGACCATGTCGAATCCGAAAGGCAGCTGGCGGCGGACGGTTTCGCCGAAGGGCGAAAGGATCAATACCTTTCGCTCAAGCTCGAGGGCGTCCTCGACGCTCCGCTCAACATCTGCGTTACTTGCGACCGAACCCGCTTCGGCCCCGCCATCATCGGCCGCAACACCGTCAAAGACAGCGATATTTACAGCACTTGTATTGCGATACAGAACCTCTGGCTGGCGGCGCGCGCCGAGGGAATCGGGGTCGGCTGGGTCAGCATCCTGAAATCCGAGGTGATCCAGCGAATTCTTGCGATTCCCGATCACGTATCCGTAGTCGGGTATATGTGCATCGGATATCCGGTCGAGTTTGCGGAGCGTCCGCTGCTTGAGACCGTGGGCTGGCTCCCGAGAATTTCCCTGTCCGCGCTCGTTTTCGGCAATCGCTGGGACGCGTCTCCCGATAGTGAACTGACGAGTGCGCTTCGCGATCTCGACGAAATCGCGGGCGGGGAAAACTCGAAAGATCAGGCGGATGATTGAGTGCGACCGGAGATCGAAATACCGTGCCTCGTGCGAATCGCGAGCGCCGCAACGTCGTCTCGGCGAGACCGCGTTGATGGCGGAACACACGAGGCCGATCCAGGGCGGGGCGGCCCGCTAACCAGGATGCCGTAAATCCGCTACGCCTCGGCTTCGGCTCCTCACGCGGGCGCCGTGAAGTGGCCGTGAAAGAGCCCTTCGGGGTCGTACTTTCGCCGGAGCGCCTGCATGCGCTCCCAGTTCGCTTTTGCGTACGCCCGTTCGGCGCGGATGGGGCTCGCGACGATGTCGGATTCGCCGACGTAATGCCCCACCGCATACCGATCGAGTTCCGCGATCGCCGCGCGGTGCCAGGCGGCGTTGGCCGCGTCATCTTCGGACCGCTCCCAGACCGCGTAGCAGAGCAAGAGCGCATCGGCCGTCATCGAATACGCAGCGTCGGGGAGCGGTGCGTGAGTGCCGCCGCTCCTGAAGCTGAGGACCGCGACTGATTTCGTCGACGGCGCGCGCACGAAATGCTCGCGCGCGGCCGCGAGCACGCTCGCCGGCGGCGAATTGGTCCATAGCGTGTCCGCCAGGTAGCGATGCCTTTCAGGCCAGAGCCCGGCGCCCAGCTCGTGCAGCCCGTCGATCGGCGTCGGCGTGTTCAGTTCTTTCAGCAGGCAATCCGATAAGGCCGGACAGCTCTCCAGGGGACCGAGCGCGGCGGCAGCCTCGCTTGCACTATCGACGAATGCGGTGCCGAGAGCCGCGCAGACGAAGCCGTTGGTGGATTTGCATCGATCGGCGATAGCCGGCGGCGCCGCTGCAATCAGAATCGTGAGTTCGACGTGCCGCGGCATCCTGCGCGCGACCTCGGCCGCCCAGGGTCCGACGTCTTCGATCCGTTCGAGCGGGTAGAAATAGCTGCTGGTCGTGACCGCCTGTGGTGCGCGATAAACGCGCAACGTGTATTCGGTTACCACGCCGAAGAACCCGGGCCCGCCTCCGCGAATCGCCCATAGCAGGTCGGAATTTTCCCCTTCGCCGGCGACTACCGTATCGCCGGCGGCCGTCACCACCTTCGCCCCTTCGATGCTGAAGCAGGCCACGCCCCAATCGTTGTAGTTCCAGCCGATACCGCCGTTCAGCAGGTACCCGCTCATTGGAACGGTCCCGCAGTGGCCGACGGGAAACGCCAATCCCTGCGCGGCCAGCATACGATCGAGGTCGCAGCCGCGCACGGCCGGCTGAACCCGCGCCAGGCGATTTTCGCGGTCGATTGAGACGCCGCTCAGGCGGCCGAGATCGATCAGCAGGCTATCGTCGCGGAACGAAAACCCGACCCAGCTGTGGCCGCCGCCGCGCACCGCGACCTTCATCCGGTTGGCGCGGGCAAACTTTATCGCCTGGGCGACGTCGTTCTCGTTGGCCGCCTGCACGATGAGACGCGGACGGCGGTCGGGCGCGAGCAGATTCCAGATCATCTCGTGCCGCAGGTGCTCGAAATTAGCGTCGGTCACGGTTATCAGGGCGCCCTGGATTTTGTCCTGGAGTTCTTTCGATTGCAGAACGTTCTCTCCTTTTCCGCTCTCGTTTTCCTTGCGCTACCCGGCGTCAAGCATAAGCCCTTCGACCGGCCACGGAAACCGAAAACCGATCGGGCCGGGCCGCAACGGGTGCAGAGACGCTGACCTTTGTCAGGAGGAGCTTAATTGGAGGCGGCGAGCGGATTCGAACCGCTGAATCGAGGTTTTGCAGTTATCCGGCCCGCCAAAGGGATATGACTAGCCCGATGGGCGGGGCGGGACATCGAGGATTCCGCGGTTCGCGCGGCTGCACGCTGGAGCCGCCGCCGAAAGAAACGCCCGCGCCGCCAACATCGCCATCGCCAGAGCGAGTTGAGCGCGGCAGGCGCAAAATGCTGGCGGACGACTCACGGCTTCCGCATCATGGCGCTGCCCGATCTCTCGGTGTTTCGCGGAGACTGGTCGCCGCTCCCGTCATTCACCAAGCGGGCGCTCGCCATCACTGCATCTTCGTGCCGGGCAAAGGCGACTCGGTGGAAGTGAGCGAATAGCTATCGAGCAGCCGGGCATTGTGCCGGGCTGCCCGAATGTTGCAAGTGATACGGAGACCGATGTAGCAACTACAGTCCTCTCGCGATTGGCGCGGAGTTTTGTCAGACGAAGGAGTACGGAAATCGTGGACCCTCGATCTTTGCCGGATTGGGTAACCCAGCCCACAAAAGTAGGTGAGCAAGAAATTAGAGAGATTTATGCCCTCGCGGGATTAGCGATATATATGGCGCAGGTGTTGGAGCACGGTGTGTGCAACTGCCTGCTGCTGCTCAATGTCATACACGTGATGCAAGCTAAGCGCCGATTCTTGAATTATGCACACTATGAAAATTATGTTGACACGTTAGAGGAACAGCATTTTAAGCGGACGTTTGGCTCCCTTATAAAGGCCATCAAATCTTCGGGTATCGCGGTCCCGCAGCGACTCGATGACAAGCTGGTCGAAAGCCTCACCGCGCGTAATCGGTTGGTTCATCGCTTCTTTCGCGATCATGCGACGGATTTTGTGCGCTCAGAGGGACGCGCCGCTATGGCTCACGAGCTAAAGCAGATGCGGGTTCTTTTTGAGGAGACCGACCAGCAACTCGACACGATAGCGAAGTCGCTGCTAACGGTTCTGGGGGTCAACGAATACGCGACGACGAGTTAAGTGCAATGATGGAGAAGGGCGTCTCCCAATCCGAGATTCGCTCTTATCTCCGCGAAAAGCACAAGTGCAAAGGAGTCCGAGCAAAGGGAGAGAGGACATAGCGCCGATCCTCCGGCGCGATGCCAAGAAAGTCTGTACCCGACCGCGGCTTTTTGGTCGGGGAGAATCCACAGATCATCTCCTTGATATGCCGGTATTCATGCCGTGCAGGCCGGGCGGTCGATCTGGCGCGGCTGTCGCACCGTCGAAAAGTGCCCGTCAAATAAGCGTTTTCTGGAGAGAAAATTGGAGGCGGCGAGCGGATTCGAACCGCTGAATCGAGGTTTTGCAGACCTCTCCCTTAGCCACTTGGGTACGCCGCCCCCGTGCGGACGATTTTAGCGGAGCCGGAACGCTAACACACGCGCGGCGACGCGGCAATTTAGCCGGCGGCCCGCTGGCGCAAGATCTCCAAAGCGAGTTGACACATCGCACCGATTCTGAGGCAATGGCCTCACGTCCGCAGGCGAGGAGGACCTCCATGCCTACCATTCCGATCAAGGATGAACATCGCGTCGGCACCGAGGCACGCTACAAAGTCGAGCCCTCGGCCTATCTCCAGAAGCTCTTCGAGAGCGGCACGCCCGACCTCAGCTGGATGAAGGAGACGGGGCAGTGGGGCATGCACGCGAAGCCGTCAGGCCTCGGGTTGCGCCTCAAGGACATCGAGATCGGCAGCTACGGCGTGGTGCCGGAGCGCGGCGGCAAGCATCTGTCGATGGCGCCGCGCGGCAGTATCGTTCCCGACAACGTGCCGTCGCTCGGCTTCACCATCAACAACAAGGACGAGTGCTGGGCCGACAACGTGACCGAGCTCTATGAGGAAGCGGTGGCGCGCCAGTGGAGCTCCGCGCGCGACATTCCGTGGGACGAGCTCAAGCCGCTGCCCGACGACCTCGAGCGTGCGATGTGCCAGCTCTGCACGTTCCTCACCGAGGTCGAATTTATCGCCGCCGACGCGCCGACGCGCTGGATGAGCCGCATCAACCAGGACTTCTTCGAGGTCAAGCTGTTCCTCGCCACGCAGGCGATGGACGAGGCGCGCCACATGGACGTCTTCCGCAAGCGCGCGCTCGCCAACGGCGGCGGCCTCGGCAAAGCCAGCGCCTACAGCGAGCTCGGGCTGAAAAAGATCTTCGACGCGCCGAGCTTCTCGGCGCAAACCGGCCGGCTCCATCTGCTGGGTGAGGGCTTCGTGCTGACGATCTTCCGTCAGGGCGAGTTTATCGCGCCGAGCCGGGTCGACCAGGAAATCTTCCGCCGTTGCATGCAGGACGAATCGCGCCACGTCGGATACGGCACGATGCATCTGCGCGCCCAGCTAAAATCGCGCCCCGAGCTGGCCGAGGAGATTCACACCGAACTCGACGACGCCGAGCGCATCCTGCTCGAAATCTTCAGCGAGCCCGAGTCGGTGGAACCGATGGCGGTGCTCATGGGCGGCGGAATCGCGCATTTCGACAAGGGGATGGAGATGCAGTCGCAATTGTGGCGGCGGATCGTCGGCGAGTACCTGCAGCGCTGCGATTCGGCCGGGCTCGAGCGGCGCCCGCGCTGCCTGCTGCCGACCGACTTCGCGAAACTCGTCTCCTGATGGCGCCGAAGTTTCCTGAGCCGCAGTGGTTTCTCGCCCTGGGCCGCCTGATGGCCTCCCGGGGCGAGCTTTTTCGGCGAATCGGCTACGTCGAGACGCGCTTCATCGTGCGCGTGCTGCCGGACCAGGACGGAGGCAACGACGACGGTGGCGGGGAGGAGCAGAATACCGGTGTCGCGATGCAGGGCTACGCGTTGACCGACGCGGCGGCGCTGGCTCCAGGAGCGGCCGCGTCGTTCGATGCCGATTTCACGATTTGCGCGCGGCGCGCGGTGTGGCGGCGGATGCTGGATGAGATAGCGCGGGGCGGCCGTCCGGAGTTGCGGCATACGCTCAACTCGCTCGCGCTCATCGGCGACGAGCTGTGGCTCGAGTCCGCCGACCAGTTGCGTGAGGACAAGTTCTATCGCTTCAATCAGAGCCTGCAGGAATTGTTCAATCTCGCCGCAGAGTTGCCTGCCGATTGACTTTCACGGGACTGAACGGCCCGGTAGGGGCTTGGGGGGCCAATCGCTAGCAGGGCGGAAAACAGCCGACGCGAACATAAAACGCTGATCTTCTTCCTCGGTGCACTCGAAGCGGTGGCGGCCGTTTTGCTGATCCTCGGCTTTGCGATCGACAATGAGTCGCTCAGGGTCGCCCCGTACGCGCTCGGGATGCCGGTCACCTTCGCGCTGCTCGGCAATGTCGGTCTCTATTTGAGCTGGCGGGACCGGAAAGTAGCGGATCGGAAGTAACGCGCGCGACTGTTGGCGCGATGGTTTAGAGCGTGCGCTTCACGGTCATGCTCGCGATCACCAGCATCGCGGCGGTAAACACCACCAGGAACGCCAGGTCGTTGGAGATGGCGGCGAGGTTCGCGCCCTTGAACAGGATCGATTTGAGCGCGCTCACCGCGTGAGTTTCGGGATTATAGTGCGCGAAGGTCCGCAGCCAGGTAGGAAAGCTCTCCGTCGGATAAATCGCGCCGCTCGGAAAAAACAGAATCACGTTGAGGAAGCCGGCCGACGCGCCGACCACGCGAGGATTGTTTGCGCGCGCCAGGATAACGAAGGTCATCGCGAGGATTCCGGTCGCCCCAAGCACGATCACGCCCACCAGCATCGCGGCGGCGGGCGCGCCGCCGGTAATCGTTCCGCTGGTCATCAGCAGCCCCGCCGCGAGCACGATCACGGAGGCAACGCTGGTCACCAGCACGCTCGATCCGAGCACGCCGGCGGCGAGGTTCCAGCGCGACAGCGGTGTCACCAGGTAGCACTCGGTGATCCCCATGAAGCGGTCCATCACCCAGTTGAACACGCCCGAGGTGAGCGAGCCCATGAAAAGCGCCATCACGATTACGCCTGGGATGAGCGAGCGGTCATAATCGACCGTGGTGAAAAGGTTGCTCGGGCGGATCACTATCTGGTCGAGCTTGGGTTCGCGTGCCGTGACGTAGCCGGCGCGGATCGCGGCGGTCGCCTGGCTGAACACACCAGTCAGGGTGTTGGCGCTGATCGCGTCAACGTTGTCGGTGAACAGTCCGAGCTCGCCGATGCGGCCCTCGGCGATGTCGTGGCTGAAATCGGGCGGGATGATAAGCGCGGCCTTGTAAACGCCGTTGCGCACGTCCTGGATCGCCGCGCCCGCATCGCTGTTGTAGGTGATGGTGATGACGCGGGGACCGGCGGCCAGCGCCTGCATCTGCTCCATCACGCGGATCGCATAGGGGCCGTTGTCCTGGCTGACGATCACGACCGGCAGATGCTTGAGCACGCCCTGAAACGAGTTGCCGAAGATGAGCAGGTAGATGATCGGCAGCAGAACGCTGGTGAAGATGGTAAGCGGGTTGCGTCCGATCTTGAGCAGGTCGCGGCGCATTATCGACCAGGTCTTTCTCATCGCGGAATCTCTCCGTCAGCGCCCCGGCGGCATCGGCATCCCGAAGCTCGAGCTGAAGAAGCCGCCCTTGCGCGCGGGCTCGTCGCGCAAGCGGCGCCCGGTGAAGCGGATGAACACGTCCTCGAGCGACATCCGCTCCAGTTTGATCGAAGAGACGCTGGCGCCCGAGTTTTCGATTTCGGCGATGATCCTCGGCATCACGTGCGCGCCGTCGTCGGCGGAGACGACAATCGGACCGTCGGGATCGCGCGCGACGTCCAGGACGCCCGGCTGTCCGCGCAGCATCGTGACGACCTTTTCGGCATCGCCAGTTACTTCGAGTTCGATGCGGTCCGAGCCCTTGACCTTCGCCTTGAGCTCGACGGGCGTTCCGATCGCGATGATTTTTCCCCCGTCCACGATCGCGATTCGGTCGCACAGTGTTTCGGCCTCGTCCATGTAATGCGTGGTCAGCGAGATGGTGAGCCCGGTTTCGGTCCGCAACTGTTCGAGCAATTCCCACACCGCGCGCCGGCTTTGCGGGTCAAGCCCGATCGTCGGTTCGTCGAGGAACAGCACTTCGGGCGAGTGGATGAGCCCGCGCGCGATCTCCAGCCGCCGCCGCATCCCGCCCGAGTAGGTTTGCACCAGATCGTTGGCGCGCTCGGTCAACCCGACCATGTGCAACAGGTGCTGCGCGCGTTCGCGGCGCGCGCGCCGGCCGAGATTATAGAAGCCGCCGTAGATATCGACGTTCTCCCATCCGGTGAGGTCGAGGTCGGAGGTCAGCGCTTGCGGAATCACGCCGATTGCCTCGCGCACGCGCCCCGGATCGCGGGCGATGTCGAAGCCGGCGACGAACGCCTCGCCCGAGGTCGGCACCAGCAGCGTCGTCAGCATCCGGCTGAGCGTGGTTTTGCCCGCGCCGTTGGGCCCGAGCAGGCCGAAGAGTTCGCCGCGCCGGACCTCGAAGGTGACGTGATCGACGGCGGTGAACTCGCCGAAGCGTTTAGTTAGTTCGCGCGCCTGTATTGCTGCTGACTGCGATTCCATTGTTGAGCGCAAACGCGACCTCGGCGGTCATCCCCGGCTTCACCTGGCCGGTCGCCTGCAGCACTCGCACCTTGACGTAGAAGGTGCGGATGTCCTGGCGGCCGCGGCGCACGTCGGTCTCGGTCGCGAATTGTCCTTCCTGAGCGATCGCCATCACCTGTCCCGAAAATACCAGCGGAGGACGGGTCGGCAACGTCACCTGCGCCGGGCTGCCGATGCGGATTGCGCCGAGGTCGGTTTCCTCCATGTCCACGCGCGCCCAGATGGTCGAGAGATCGTCCACGGTCAGGATGGGCGTGCCGGGCGTGACCCATTCGCCGATTTCGAGGTTCTTGCTCACCACCGTGCCGGAAATCGGAGCGCGGATGACCGTGTCGTTCAACTGGTCGGTATAGAACTGCACGTTGGCCTGCGCGGCCGTAACTGCGCCGCGGTCGCTGTCGAGCGCCATGCGCGAGTCGTCGCGGTCCTTGGCGGAGATCACGTGCTCCGCAAAAAGCTTGTCGTTGCGCGCCATCGTGATCTCGGCGTTGCGCAGCGCGGCGGCGGCGTTGGCGAGGTCGCCGCGCGCCTTGGCCAGTTGGTTTTTAATGTCGATATCTTCGGTGCGGCACACGACCTGACCGCGCTCGACCGTGTCGCCCTCGAGCAGGTCAAGCTGAACGATGCGGCCGGCGATGCGGCTGGTGATGTTGACCTCCGGCGCTTCAATTATGCCGACGGTCTGAATTGTGTGCGTATCGGGCGCGGGCCAGAGATACCGGCCGCCGAGGTAGTAGCCGCCGCCGAGAACCAGCGCCAGGATTGCGAGCTTGACCAGTCTGCGGATGATGCGCTTCATGTGCGTGCGTCATTTTTGGTGCGCGCCGCGACCGATTTGCGCGCATCGCGGAAAGTTCCGCCCGTTTTGAGGCCGCTGCGCGACCCGATCCGGGCGCGTGAGCCGCCGCGGAGATCGCGCTCCAGCCGGAGCATCAGTTTCGCGAACAGGTCGGCCTTGAGCGCGGCGATCCCATGGCCGATTTCGACCATGCTCGTGCGAAACGGACTCGCGCCATGGGTCTTCATCTCCTCCAGCAGCCGTTCGAGAAAGGACCGCCACGCGCTCGCGAAGCGCCGCTCGCGCTCGACATGATGGAGCGCGGCTTCGGGATCGTGATGGGCGAAATAGATTTTCACCTGCGCTTCGTCGTAAACGAAGATCGGCTGCGCCGGCTCGCGCAGGGTGCGCAGGAAATGCTCGCGCCCCTTGGGTGTGATCGCGTAAACCTTGCGCGCGCGCCGGCCTTGGCGCTCGGTCCGCATCGTGACCATCGCGTCGCGGGCGAGCTTCTTGAGCGCCGGATAGAGCGAGCCGTCGCTGGCGCGGTAGAAGAAGCCGATCGGATCGCGGAACCTGCGTTTGATGTCGTAGCCGGTCATCTCGGACTCCATCAGGAAGCCCAGGATGGGGAACTTTATGTCGATGCGCGGCGGCCTTTTGGGCCAGCCGACTTCGGGCGGCGCGACCCAGCGCGAGTACGGATGCCTATCGGCCGAAGGCCTCGGTCGAGCCGCGACTCGCGGTTTCGTGAGGTTTGATTCCATCGCCGCCGTCCTACAGCGTCACAATATATCGACTCGATATATCGAAGCAAGGGTGAGGGGGCGGAGCGCAGATAACCGCGAGGAATACGGCCGAATCCGGCCGCGGGACGGTTCGCCGCTCAGTCCTTGGAGCTGTAGCTCACGCCGAGCCCGGCGCGCGCGTCCGACTGGATCCCGTACTGCGGAATCGGATAGCGCAGGCCATTGCCGGCGAGCCGTTTCATCCCTTCGATCGTCCGCGGCAGGTAGCGCGGCGGAATCGCCATCAGCAGTTCGTCGTCGAGCACGCCGCCGTAGCGGCGCTCGGCGAAGCACGGGATCGAGAGGCTCGGCTCTCCGGTCTTGAGCGCGCGCCCCCACGAATCCGCGCACGCCGACTCGCCGACGCATCCCCACTCGAATTTCTTGTAGCCCGCCCACTGCAGGCCGTTGATGAAGATGATCATCTGGCCCGGGGTGCCGTAGATGAGGCAGACGTCGGGCGGGCTGAGCCGTCCGGAGGTCACCGGCGAGACCGCCATCGCTGCGTAGCGGCCGTGCGGCACGACGTCCATCGCGTGCTGATGGGCCGAAGAGTCCTCGACGGTCGAGTACCACACGCCAGCCATCCGTTTGCCCGAAAGCCAGTCTTCGTCAGCGGACTGCAATCCGATCACCACTGCGCACTGCGCGCCGACCAGGTCCTTGGCGGTGATGCCGACGGTCCATCCGAGACGCGCGGCCTGGGCGACGATCTGGTCGGTCGTATGGATCGATTTCGGCCGGCGCA
Source organism: Candidatus Binataceae bacterium (assembly GCA_035500095.1). Classification (NCBI taxonomy): domain Bacteria; phylum Candidatus Binatota; class Binatia (SeqCode); order Binatales (SeqCode); family Binataceae (SeqCode); species Binataceae bacterium (SeqCode). The sequence goes on along the minus strand of DATJXN010000100.1, from coordinate 12,434 downwards.
GCTTGGGAATCCGCTCCATCTCCTCGACCGTGGGGAACAGTTTCATCCCGATCGGCGTGGTGCGCAGCCGCAGCAGCCGGTTCAGATCGTCGACGATCTGGTTCCAGTCATACGCTTCGGGCTCGGGGAAACCTGGCGCCTGCGGACGTTTGCTTTCCATCTGCCGTACCTCCGATGTGCGCGCGATTTACGCGCGATTTATACCACAGCGGGCTGCCTTGGTACTCTGCATGCCCGCATGCTCGCCGGCGCGCGCTATCTGCCGTGATAAGTGAAGAAAGGGGTGACGCTAATCGCCGTCACGCGTCCGCCTTTGTCCATATCGATCCGAATAGCGATATCCTCGCGGGTGAAGCTGAAGCGCGGACCGACATTGTTAATCCCGGCCAGGTAGGAGCGCTCGTCGGGCAGATAGCTGTGGCGCCATCCCTTGGCCGTCAGGTACGCCTCGACCTGGCTCGACGGTGTGCCGAGCGGAAGCTCGCGTCGGAGTTGCTCTTTGAGCTGGCGCGGCTCCGGACCGCGAGCGCATCCGGCAAGCCCGATCGCCAAGGCAAGAATCGCTGTGCCGACGCGTTTCAAGCGAGCCTCAGGGCGAGCGGCACACGACGTTCTCTGCGCCAGGCCCCTCAGGCGGCGGCGCGATGGCCCAGAACCTGGCGCAGGAATTGTCCCGTGGACGAATTCGCCGCCGCCGCGATTTCCTCCGGCGTGCCCTTGGCGACGATCTGGCCGCCGCGATCGCCGCCCTCGGGACCGAGATCGATGACATAGTCCGCGGTCTTGATCACGTCGAGGTTGTGCTCGATCACGATGATGGTGTTGCCGGCGTCGGCCAGCCGTCCGAGCACTTCGAGCAGACGCTTGATGTCGTCGAAGTGAAGGCCGGTGGTGGGCTCGTCGAGGATATAGAGCGTGCGCCCGGTGGCGCGGCGCGCGAGTTCCTTGGCGAGCTTGATGCGCTGCGCTTCGCCGCCCGAGAGCGTGGTCGCTGACTGGCCGAGATGGATGTAGTCGAGCCCGACGTCGCGCAGGGTCTCGAGTTTCTGACGGATCGGCGGCACCGAGCCCATGAACTCGACCGCGTCGAGCACGGTCATGTTGAGCACTTCGGCGATGCTCTTGCCTTTGTACTGGATCTCCAGCGTGTCGCGGTTGTAGCGTTTGCCGCTGCACACTTCGCAGGTCACGTAAACGTCGGGCAGAAAGTGCATCTCGATCCGGATGATGCCGTCGCCCTGGCAGGCCTCGCATCGTCCGCCCTTGACGTTGAACGAGAACCGCCCCGGTCCGTAGCCGCGCATCCGCGCCTCGGGCAGTTGCGCGAAAAGCTCGCGGATGTGGGTGAAGAGACCGGTGTAGGTCGCGGGGTTGGAGCGCGGCGTGCGCCCGATCGGGCTCTGGTCGACATGGATCACCTTGTCCAGGTGCTCGACGCCCTCGATGCTCTTGTGCGCGCCGGCGCGCTCGCGCGAACGATTGAGCTTCTGCGCGAGCGCGCGGTAGAGCGTGTCCAGCACCAGCGACGACTTGCCCGATCCGGAAACGCCGGTGACGCAGATGAACACGCCGAGCGGAAAGCTCACGGTGAGATCGCGCAGGTTGTTCTCCCGCGCGCCCTTGATCGTGAGCGAGCGCCCGGAAAGCTGGCGGCGGCGTCGCGGCGTCGCGATCTCCAGTTCACCCTTGAGGTAGCGCCCGGTCAGCGAGGCTGGATTGCGCATCACCTGCTCGGGCGTCCCCTGCGCGACCAGGTAGCCGCCGTGCACGCCGGCGCCGGGCCCCATGTCGATCAGATGATCGGCGTCGAGCATCGTGTCGCGGTCGTGTTCGACCACGAGCACGGTGTTGCCGAGGTCGCGCAGGCGCTTGAGCGTCGAAAGCAGCCGCTGATTGTCGCGCTGATGCAGTCCGATGGACGGCTCGTCGAGAATGTACAGCACGCCGACCAGGCTCGAGCCGATTTGCGTGGCGAGGCGGATGCGCTGGCCTTCGCCGCCCGAGAGGCTTGCCGAAACGCGGTCGAGCGTCAGGTAGTCGAGTCCCACGTCGGCTAGGAAGCCGAGCCGCTCGCGGATCTCCTTGAGAATGAGCCGCGCGATCTCCTCTTCCTGGCGGCTCAGTTTGGGCGCCGCGAAAAAAACGACCGCCTGCTTGACTGACATCGCCGAGACTTCGGCGATCGACTTGCCGTTGAAGCGGACGTAGAGGCTTTCCTTCTTGAGCCGCGCGCCCCCGCACTCCGGGCACGGCCGCATGTTCATGTACGCTTCGAGCATCTCGCGGATGCTTTCGGAGTCGGTCTCCTTGTAGCGCCGGTCGAGCCAGGTCAGCACGCCCTCGAACGCGCGCTCATAGCCGCGGCGATGTTCGCCGCGCTGGTAGGTAAACGCGATCTCCTCGTCGCCGGAGCCCTCGAGGATCGCCCGGCGCACCTTGGCCGGGATGCTCTTCCAGGGCGTGTCGAGGCTGAACTCGTAGTGCGCCGCCAGCGCCTCGAGCACGGGCTGCATGTAGTTCATCGTCGCCCACGGCGCGATCGCGCCGTCGGCGATGCTGAGGTCTTCGTTCTGCACCACCAGCTCGGGATCGAAATACATGATCGAGCCGATGCCGGAGCAGGACGGACAGGCGCCGTGCGGGCTGTTGAACGAAAACATCCGCGGCGTAATCTCGGGATAGGAGATTCCGCACTCCACGCACGCGAAGCGCTGGCTGAAGTAAACCTCGCCCGCGTCCTTGCCCTCGAGGCGCTCGATTTTGAGCAGGTCGTGGCCGTACTTGAAGGCGACCTCGAGCGAATCGCTTAGCCGCTTTTCGATCCCGCGGCGGATCGCGAGGCGGTCGACGATGACGTCGATCGAATGGCGCTGGTTCTTATTGAGCGCTATTTCCTCGCCCAGCTCGCGCACCGCGCCGTCGACCTTGACCCGCACGAATCCGGCGCGCCGGAGATCGCTCAACTCCTTGCGATACTCGCCTTTGCGGTCGCGCACGATCGGTGCGAGCACGTGGATGCGCGTGCCCTCGGGCCACGCCATGATGCGGTCGACGATCTGCTGGACGCTCTGCTGGGTGATTTCGCGCCCGCAGTTGGGACAGAACGCATGTCCGACGCGCGCGAACAGGAGCCGCAGATAGTCGTAAATTTCCGTGATGGTGGCGACAGTCGAGCGCGGATTGCGCGAGGTCGTCTTCTGCTCGATCGAGATTGCCGGCGACAAGCCCTCGATCGAATCGACGTCCGGCTTCTCCATCTGCTCCAGGAACTGGCGCGCGTAGGCCGAGAGCGACTCGACATAGCGGCGCTGACCTTCGGCGTAGATCGTGTCGAAGGCGAGCGAGGACTTGCCCGAACCCGAAAGCCCGGTGATGACGACCAGGCGATCGCGCGGGATCTCAAGGTCGATATTCTTGAGATTGTGCTCGCGCGCGCCCTTGATAACGATTCGATCTGCCATCGCGATTCGCCGCCGCCCCATTTCAGGCGCCGATGGTTTCCCTTTCGGCCCTCGTGCGCCCGGCGTTCGCCGCGCGCCAGGCGTATTCAATGGCCGCAAGCATGCTCGCGGCGTTCGCCGCGCCGCTTCCCGCTATACCATACGCGGTCCCGTGATCAGGCGAGGTGCGCACGAAGGGCAATCCCAGGGTGACGTTCACCGCGCGTTCGAATTCCAGCGTCTTGAGCGCGATCAGGCCCTGATCATGATACATCGCGACCGCCGCGTCGAAGCCGAATTTCCCGGCCTGACGGATGAATGCGGTGTCGGGTGCGAGCGGTCCCTGGGCGTCGATGCCGGCGCGCCGGGCGCGGCGGATCGCCGGGAGGATCGCGCGCGCCTCCTCGTCGCCGAAGAGCCCGTTTTCCCCGGCATGCGGATTGAAGCCGAGCACCCCGACGCGCGGCCGCTCCAGATGCAGGCGCTCTCGAAGATGCCGCGCGAGCAGCCGGATCGTATCGAACACGCCCTGGCTGCTGAGCGCGCGCGAAACGCGCGCGAGTCCGATGTGTACCGTCACCAGCGCCAGCCGCAACCGGTCGCCCACGAACATCATCCGCCAAAGCCGCGCGCGGCTGAGCTCCGCCAGCAGCTCGGAATGGCCGGGGAAGCGATGGCCGGCGCGGTTGAGCCATTCCTTGTTGATCGGCGCGGTCACCAGCGCGGCAACCTCGCCCGCCATCGCCATCCGCGCCCCTTCGACAATGTAGCGGTAGGCGGCGTCTGCGCCCTCGACACTTGGCTTTCCCGGCCTGAGCGCGGCCCGGCCAAGCCGTCCGACTTCGAGCACCGCCAGCCCTTCGGTTGGACGAACGGGCGCGTCGCCCGGATGCCACGGCCGCGGCTCGGGCACGCCGCGCAAGCGGCGCGCGGCGGCGCGCATCGCGCCTGCGTCGCCGATCACGAGCAGCGCCGGGGCGCCGCGCCGCTTGGCGATCGCGCCCGCCGCTTTCAGAATGACTTCGGGGCCGATGCCGGCCGGATCGCCCATGCTTAGCGCCAGCGTTGCGGGCGCCTCCGGCCTCGATGGCATCCGGCGTGTCACGCTAGTTGAAGGTTTCGATGTAGTGCTGCTTGACGAGATCGTTGTCAACCCAGGTCGCGAATTGCGCCTGCGCTTTCTGGCTTATCAGCCTCTCGCGAATCTCGCCGGCGACCTCGGAGAAGGGTTTGGTGCCGGTCTGCTCATGCGCCTCGAGTTTGACGATGTGGAAGCCGTGCTCGGTCCGAATCGGCTGGGAAATATCGCCGACCTTCATCTGATCGATCGCATTCTGGATGGCGTCGATCATGTCGCCGCGCGAGAAGTCGCCCAACTCGCCGCCCTGGCTCTTGGAATCGTCGTCGGAGTACTGGCGCGCGAGCTTGCCGAAGTCGGCGCCGCCGGCCAATTGCTTGCGGATGCTGTCGGCCTTGGTCTGCGCCGCTGCGACCTGCTGCGGTGTGGGGTTGGGCGGCAACGCGATCAGGATTTGCGCGACTTTGAAGCTTTCCTTGCCGACGGCGAATTCGCTGTGATGGGTGTCGTAGTAGGCCTTGACCTCGTCGGGCGAGATGTTGACCTTCTGCCGCACCTCCTTCTGGATCATGATCATCTTTTGCAGTTCCAGCCGGGCGTGTTTGCGGAACTCCTCATAGGTGTGGCCCTCTTTCTGAAGCTGCGCGCGAAGCTGCGCCTCGGTGAGCCCGTTGGCCTGCTCGAAGTCCAGGATGTACGCGTCGATCTGGCGTTCCTCGACCATATCTTTGTATTTCTTGACCTCGTTTGCGAGCAGGCGTTCGGAGATCACCCCTTTCAGAACGGCCTTGGTCTCCGGCGAGTTCACGTCGTCCGGATCGCTCAGCGCTACCTTGTTGACCGCGGCAAAGGCCCTGAGGTCGTGGACCGTGATTGGATCGCCGTCGACGCTGGCTACCACGCGATCGACGTCGTCCTGCGCGCGCGCGGCGCGCGGCGCCGCCGTCAGGCCAACTCCGAGGCAGGCGGCGATCAACGCCGCGGCGCCCAGGCGCATGCGAAAACGATTCTGGCTCATGGTCTAACTGGCGAGCGGCCCGGCGGGGCTACCCGGCACGGCCTCCAATTTTTCACAGGCCATCAGGGCCTGCAAGACGCCGTCGAGTTGCTCGAACAACAGCTCGTAGTTGTTGCCCGTCTCGCCGGCGCCGGTTTCGATTCGCACCGCCACCTGAAACGACGGGCTAAGGCGCATCCGGCGGCGGTTGGCCTCGGTCAGGGCGACCAGGCGGCCCGTATCCACGGGCGCGTCAGGATGGAATTTCACCTCGAGCTGGTCGCCCTTGAGAATCGCGCTCAGGATCATCATCTCGCGCATGCGCCGGCGCAAATCCATCGCGGCGAGAAGGTTGTCAACCAGCGTCGGCGGCGGTCCGAAGCGGTCGCGCATTTCTTCGCGGAGCGCATCGAGGTCCGCCCGTGCTGCAGCCCGCGCCATCCTCCGGTACAGCACCAGGCGCTCGCCCTCGTCGGGCACGAAGCTGTCGGGGATGTATGCGGGAATGCCGAGCCTCAGCTCGGGCTCGAAATCGGGCCGCTGCGGTTCGCCGCGCAGCTCGTGGATCGCCTGCTCCATCATCTCCGTGTACAGCTCGAAGCCGACTGCAGTGATCTGACCCGACTGTTCGCGCCCGAGCAGGTTGCCCGCGCCGCGATGCTCGAGGTCGCGGATCGCGAGCTTGAAGCCGCCGCCGCTTTCGGCCTCGACCAGTTCGCGCAGTGCGTCGATGCGCTTCTTGGCGTCGCGGGTGATGATGTGCTCGCCCGGGATCAGCAGATAGGCGTAAGCCTTCTGGCGCGAGCGTCCGACTCGTCCGCGCAGCTGGTAGAGCTGCGCCAGGCCGAAATGGTCGGCACGGTTGATGATCATGGTGTTGGCGTTGGGAATGTCGAGTCCCGACTCGATGATTGCCGAACACACCAGCAGGTTGACGCGGTTTTCGATGAATTCGCGCATCACGTCCTCGAGCTGACGCTCCTTCATCTGGCCGTGCGCGATCGCCACCTTCGCCTCGGGCACGATCGCGCGCAGGTGGCGCGCGACGTACTCGATATTCTCGACCCGGTTGTGCACGAAGAACACCTGCCCGGAGCGGTTGAGCTCGCGCATGATGACTTCGCGCAGAAGACCGTCGTCGAAGTGGGCGACGAAGGTGCGGATCGCCTGGCGGTCGGGCGGCGGGGTCTGGATCACGCTGAGATCCCGGATCCCGAGCATCGCCATATGCAGCGTGCGCGGAATCGGGGTCGCGGTGAGCGTCAGCACGTCGACCAGTTTGCGCAGCCGCTTTACCCGCTCCTTGTCGGCCACGCCGAAACGATGCTCCTCGTCCACGATCAGCAGGCCGAGCCGCGGGAACTCAACGTCGTCCTGGAGCAGGCGATGGGTTCCGACCACGATATCGACCTTGCCGCTGCGGACGTCGTCGATGACCGCCTTGTTCTCGCGCGCGTTGCGGAAGCGCGAGACCATTTCGATTCGCACCGGGTAGCCGTCGAAGCGCTTGCGCATCGTGTTCCAGTGCTGCTCCGCGAGCACCGTTGTCGGTACCAGCATCGCCACCTGCCGCCCGTCCATCACCGCGATGAACGCGGCGCGCAGCGCGACCTCGGTCTTGCCGAAGCCGGCGTCGCCGCAGATCAGCCGGTCCATCGGCTTGGCCCGGCACATGTCGCGCACGGCCTCGTCGATCGCGGCGAGCTGATCGGGCGTCTCCTCGAACTCGAAGCGCTCGGCGAACTCGGCGTAGTCGGCGCCCGGATGCGGGAAGGCGTGGCCCTCCATCACCTCGCGCGCGGCGTAAACGTCGAGCAGGTCGGAGGCCATCGCGAGCACCGCTTCCTTGGTGCGCCGCTTGACCTTGTCCCACGAGCCGCTGCCGAGCTTGTCGAGCTTGGGCTCCTGGCCGTCGCCGCCGATGTAGCGCTGGACGAGGTTGATGCGCTCGACCGGGACGTACATCGTGTCGCCGGCGGCATACTCGAGCGCTAGAAAATCGCCTTCGGTTCCCGCGACCTTCAGGTGACGGAGCCCCCGGTAGCGTCCGATTCCGTGGTCGATGTGCACCACGACGTCGTCGGGCCTGAGCTCCTCCAGGTTCAGCAGGGCGCCCTTGGCGACCGGCCGCGAGCGTCTTCGCACGCGCGGCTCGCCAAAGACGTCCTCTTCGCTGTAAACGTAGAGCCCGTCGGCCTGCAGGACGGCGCCGGATGAGATCTCGCCCTCCATGATCGCGGGGCGGAAGTCGGGCCACTCCAGCAGCGCGCCGAAGCTCTTGCACTCGGTGTTGACCGCGAGATCGTAAGCCTCCAGATGGCGGCGCAGGCGCGCGGCCTGGCTCGCGCCTTCGACCACCAACAGCGCGCGGCCCTGTCCGCGTTGCACCTCGCGCAATTCGGCGGCGAGCGGCTCGAAGCTCGGCGGCGTGCGCTGTCCCGTGAGCGTGCTCGCGCCGAGCTTGAGGCTCGGCTGACACTTGACCTCGATCGCGGGCGCCCATCCCTCGCGCGGCGCGGCGAGCGTAACCAGCGATCCGACTTCGATCGCGGTCATCGCGCCGAGCGCGTCTTCAAATTGGTCGGCGTCGAGGTAGAGAGATTCCGGCGGCGGATAGAAGGAGGGCTTGCTCTGGGCAGCCTCGGCCGCGGCGGCGGTCTGCTCCGCCAGCCTGATCGCCTCGGCCAGCACGCGGCCCGGCTCGACGATCCATCCGACCGTAGCCGCCGGGAGATAGCTGAAGACGGTGTCGAGCGCCTGACCGAACAGCAGCGGCGTCAGCAGCTCGGCGCCGGGAAACAGGAGTCCGTTTGTCAGCGAGTCGCTGAGCTCTGCCAGTTCCTTGCGCACCAGGCCGATTTCGCTCGCGCGCAGCGCCACGCGCTCGCGCACTTTGTCGTCCTTCAGCGCGAGCGGCGGCACCAGGCGCGTGCGAATCACGATCGCCTCGCGCGTCTCGCCGAGCGACCGCTGGGAGGCCGGATCGAACTGGCGCACCGAGGTCACGATGTCCTCTTCGAGCTCGATCCGCACGGGGTTCTGATAGAGCGGCGAGAAAATGTCGATGATTCCGCCGCGCACGCTGAAATCGCCCGGCTCTTCGGTTTGAGGCACGCGCTGGTAGCCAGCCCCGCTGAGCGCGTCGACGAGCGCTTCGAGGTCGAGCGTGTCGGCGGGCGCAATTCGCATCACCGCGGACTCGAACACCGGCCGCGGCAGCGTGCGCATCAATAGCGCTTCCACCGACGCGACGAGCATCGGGGTTTCGCTGCGCAATGCGGCGTACAGCGCCGCAAGCTGCGCCGCCTGCGTCTGCGGCGGCGGCGAAAGATGCGCGAACGGCTTGAGTTCCCAGGCGGGCAGCAGATGGACCCGGCGCGCGAGCGGGTCGCGGTCGGGCGCCTCATCCAGCAAGAATGCGACCTCGCTCGCGAGCGCTTCGGCCTCGCGCGCGAGCGCGGTGACCACCAGGATCGGACGGCCGAAGCCGAGCGCTGCCTCGCGCAGCATCAGCGCTCCCGCCACGCCCTTGAGGCCCATCAGCGGAAAACGGCTGGCGCCGCCGCCGTCGAGCCGCGCCTTGAGCTCGCTCGCCGCTTCTTTCAGACTCCGTTCCAAATCAACCTTCGCTGTGGCCTTTCGCTCCTAGAGCTTCGTGCGACGCGGTCTTCGAACCAGGGATTGAACCAACGATGAGATTTTGGGGCAACGATCCCGTGATTGTAGCAGAGGCGGGCGGTGCGGTTGCACGGGCCGCCTGCTGCGCGAGCTTACGGGACCGCTTTCGCGCTCTTTCGCAAGCTCAGCGTAATCGGCAGTTTGACCGCTTTGTACGATCCGCCGCGCTGCTGGCGCAGCACGGTCAGATAAATGATGTCGCCGGGATGGAGCCGCGCGAGATGGTCGGGCAGGTCGGAGTCGCTGGTCACGCGATGGTCGTCGATCGCGACAATTAGGTCGCCATCCTGCCCCAGCTGGCCCGATTTGGCGAGCAGCGGTCTGAGCGCCCCGTCCAGCGGTCCGAGCAATTCCCCCACGGTAGCGCCAGTCGCGCCGGTTGTGGTCATCGGCGTGCGTCCCCTGAGCCCCGCGCGCGCGGCCGGGCTATTCTCGTCAACGTCCATTACTTCGAGTCCGCTGACCTTTTGTCCGTCGCGGGTCGTAACCGCGTACAGCACCGTGATCCCGAGATACGGGCGCGGTCCATTATTTTCGGGCGCGGGTAAATCCGCGGGCAGCGGAGCGTTGTCGGAGCCGAGTTCAGGTTCCGGCGCTTCCTGGTCGGCCGGAGCCTGCTCGGCCGGAGTTTTTTCGGAGGGTTGGGGCGGTTCGAATTTCGGCCGCGCTGGCGCCGGACCCGCCGCCGCCGACGACGGCAACACGAGCGTTTGGTCGCCGCCGGCCGGGATGCTCTTGGCGGCGTCTTGAGTCTGCGCAAGCGCCGGCCTCGCGCACAGGAAGAGCGCGGCAAGCGTTGAACAAAGAGCGAGGCGACCAAAGTCCATCGTCATAAGGTCGTGTCGAAGGCCGGATCAGCGCGGCGTCCTTGATGATGATAAGTCGCGCCGAATCTCGCCTCAAGCCGGATCGTGGCGCACTTGATGGGCGCGAACGGTGCGTGCCAAAGTGGCAGCGCGATGAAAATCGTCAGCACAGTGGGACTGCGGCCGCCGCAGCGCGCGCTAGTCGAGCGAACCGCTCCCGGCGCCGAAATCGTCGATCGGCAATGCCGCACGATCGAGGAGATGGCCGAACTGCTGCGCTCGGCCAACGGCTGCGACGTGCTTTTCACCTTCCGCGTCCCGCCCGAAACGATGCGAATCGCGCCCGGCCTCGGATGGATTCAGCTGCTGAGCGCCGGGGCCGATCATGCGCTCAAGGGACAGGTCGGCGCCGGCGTCGCGCTGACCACCTCCAGCGGAATCCATTCGTCCACGATGGCCGAGTACACGATTGCCTCGATGCTCGCGTTTGCGCACAAGCTGCACCTGCTCATCCGCGCGCAGATGAATCGCGAATGGCGCCGCTCGGGCGATTTCATGTCAATGGTCGATGCGATGCGCGGCCACACACTCGGCGTCATCGGCTACGGTTCGATCGGGCGCGAGACGGCGCGTCTGGGGCGGGCGCTGGGGATGCGGGTGATCGCGCTCAAACGCAATCCGGCCGCGCGCCGTGACGAAGGATGGACGCCGCCCGGACTCGGCGATCCCGACGGCGCCATCCCGGAGCGCTTTTACGGCCCGGGCGAAGTCGTCGAGATGCTCGCCGAGTGCGACTACGTCACGGTGACTCTGCCGCTCACCGAAGCGACGCGCGGCTTTATCGGCGAGCGGGAGTTTGCCGCGATGAAGCCGCATGCCTACCTGGTCAACGTCGGGCGTGGCGAGGTCGTCGACCAGGGAGCGCTAATCGAGGCGCTGCGCGCGGGCCGGATCGGCGGAGCCGGCCTCGACGTCTTCGAGCGCGAACCGCTGGAGGCCGACAGCCCGCTGTGGTCGATGGAGAACACGATCCTTACGCCTCACATGTCGGGCTCTTTCAGAGGTTACGTCGAAACCTGCTGCGAACTCTTTGCCGACAACCTGCGGCGCTTTGCCGCAGGCCAGCCGCTGCTAAATCAGGTGGACCCGGCGCTCGGCTACTGAGCTACAGCGGCGAGTCAGCGTCGCGCCAGCACGCTTTCCGGGCGCGCCTTGTTCGATAAGACGGCGCTCCCTATGCTGCCTTTGAGCATGCCTCCATGAACGACTGGGATCCCGACCTTTACCACAGATTTCGCGGCTATCGTGACGAGCCTTTCAAGGAGATCCTCGCGCGGCTCGAGGCCGGCGACACTCTCGCGCAGGCCGCGGAACGCGTCCGCATCGTCGATCTGGGCTGCGGCACCGGCGAGAACACCGCGGAGCTTGCGCGCCGCTATCCCGGCGCCGCGACGCTTGGGATCGACTCGTCGCCCGCGATGATCGATCGCGCGCTCAAGACACGCGAGGAAGTGGAACCGGCCCTGCGCGCGCGGCTCGACTTTGCCCTTGGCGATATCCGCCAGTTCAACGCCCAGGAGGAACATCCGCGCGAGTACTCGATGATCTTCTCCAACGCGGCGCTGCAGTGGACGACGGAGCATCGCGAGATCTTCACGCGCTGCTTCTTGGCGCTCGCGCCCGGTGGACGGCTCATCGTCCAGGTGCCCGCCAACGATCAGGAGACCGCGCAGGTAACGCTGAGCGCGATGGCGAGCGAGGAGCCGTGGCGCGAGGCGCTCGCGGGCGTCAGGCCGCCCTCGGCCACGGTTGCGGCGCCCGAGGATTATCGTCGCATGCTCGCCGAGATCGGGTTCACCGGGATCGATTGTTATTATCGCACGTACCATCACCCGATGGGCTCGCCTGCCGAGATCGTCGAATGGTGCCGGGCAACCGTGCTGCGTCGCTACGTCGATCGGCTCGAGGCCACGGAGCGGGAGCCTTTCGTCGAGGCTCTGACGGCGCGGCTGGAAAAGGCGTATGGCACGGGCGGTCCTTTGATTTTCAATTTCCGCCGGCTTTTTATCTGGGCGCGCCGTCCGCCCGATCCGCGTGCCGACTCTCCGGCCAAGTTTTCGGCCAACTGACGTGGAGCAGGCCCGCATAGTCCCGGCGCTCGTCGCACACGGCGGCGCCGGCGGCCGCGGCCCGGCCTTCGAGCGCCCAGAGCGCCGGCGCGGGATGTTGGCGGCGGCCGCGGCCGGCGCGGACATCCTGCGCGCCGGCGGCAGCGCGCTTGACGCGGTGGTCGCGGTGGTGCGCGTCCTGGAGGACCACCCGCTTTTCAACGCTGGCGTAGGCTCGCTGCTGACGACCGACGGAACAGTTGAGATGGATGCTTCGCTGATGGCCGCCCTGCCGCCGCCGCAGCCGCGCGGTGGCGCGGCTGCGGC
>DATJXN010000099.1 GCA_035500095.1 Candidatus Binataceae bacterium | reverse complement strand
TTCGAACTCCCGCCCGAAGTACGCGCGGCGTGCGATGGACTGACCGCATTCGCGCGCGCCGAGGTGATGCCGCGGCATGAGCAGCATCGCGCGCTGCTCGATGATCCGCGCAGGCTCTATCGCGAGGACGGGCGCTTCTCCGACGAAGCGGTCGCGATCATCCGCGAGGTTCGTCGTGCCGCGTCCCGAGCCGGCTTCTACACCATGTGCGTGCCGGACGGGCTCGGCGGTGGCGGCCTCGGGCATCTCGCGTACTACGTCGGATGGGAGCATCTATTCCGCCTCTGCGGGCCGCAGAACTGGCTGATGCTGTATGCGATCAGCCATTGGGCGTTCGGCCCGAGCCGACTGCTCGAGCGCGTCACGGAAGAAGCGCGCAAGCGCATCCTGGAGCCGATGAACGCCGGCGAAACCTCGATGTGTTTCGGATTGTCGGAGCCGGGCGCGGGCTCCGATGCGGCCGCGCTCGCGACGCGCGCCGTGCCGCATGGCGACGGATGGAAGCTGTCGGGCCGGAAAATCTGGACCACCAATGCCCCGCTCGCCGAATACTGCATCGTGTTCGCGGTGACCAATCCGCAGGCGGCGGCAACGCGCAAAGGCGGGATCTCCGCGTTCCTGGTTCCAACCAATTCGCCCGGATTTGAAGTGCAGAGGGTCGTCAAGCTCTTCGGCCATATCGGCGGCGATGAAGCCGAGCTGCGACTCGATGAGGTCTTCGTCGAGCCGTGGCAGCTCGTGGGCGAGCTCGGCCGCGGCTTCGAGGCAGCGCTGTACGGCGTCTCCCTCGGGCGCATCTACAACTCCGCGCGCGCGGTCGGCTACGGCCGATGGGCCCTGGAGCGCTCACTCGAATACGCAAAGGTGCGCGAGGCGTTCGGCCGTCCGATCGCCGACTACCAGGGCGTCACCTTCCCGCTCGCCGAGTCGGCCGCCGAGCTGCACGCCGCGCACCTGATGGGTCTCAACGCCGCGGCGCTGCTCGACAAGGGGCAGCAGGCAGTGAAGGAACTCTCGATGACCAAGGCGTACTCGGTGCAGGCGGGATTTCGTGCCGTCGATCGCGCGATCCAGACTCACGGCGCGATCGGCTTCACCAACGAGCTCGGCCTTTATCACGCGTGGCATTCATTGCGAATCATCAACGTCGCCGACGGCACCAACGAAATTCTCAATCGCACCGTGGTGCAGCGCCTGCTGAAGGGCGACGTCGACCTCTAGTCGCGCTAGTCGGTTTCGATTGGCAACGACTCGTCGCGCGCCCATTCGCTCATCGAAGCGTCGTACAGATTCAGATCGCGGTAGCCGAGTTGATGCAGCACGAACAGATCCAGGCTGGCCGCGATTCCGCCGCCGCAGTAGCAGATGACGTTTTTGGATTTGTCTACGCCCGCCGCCTGGAACTTCGCTCCGGCTTCCGCCATTGAGGTCAGCGCACGAGTCTGGCGATCGATCAGCGCTCCGTACGGGACGTTGACGCTGCCGGGAATTCTGCCCGGCCGGCCGTACGGTCCGCTGCCTTTTCCCCTGTGCAGCTCTGCCGGCAGCGCGTTGATAGTAATCGCCTTCGGATCTCCCATCGCTGCTCGCACGCGCTCCTTGCCCACGAAAATTCCGGCAGCAGGTTTCGCGGTGAACACCGCCGGCTCGTAGCGGCACGGCTGCGATGAAACCGGGCGACCCTCCGCTTTCCATTTCTCCCATCCGCCATCCAGCACTGCCGCGTTGGTGAAACCGAACTCGCGCAGCATCCACCACACCCGCGTCGCCCACATCATCGCGCCCGCGCTATAAAGAATGACTCTCGATTTATCGCCGACGCCATGCCGCGACATTGCGGCCGCGAAGTCTTCGGCGCGCGGCAGCATGAAACGCAACTTGACGCTGTTATCGGAAAGCTCGCCCTGGAGATCGAGAAAGCCCGCGCCCGGAATGTGCTCCTTGTCGTAGTCCTCGCGCCCGCTCACGATTCCATAGGGCGCGTTGGCCCCGGCCTGCGCCGGCCGCAGATGCGTGGTACAATCGAAAATTCGCAGGTTGGGATCGTTGAGATGCGCCGTCAGCCATTCGGTCGATACCAGCGCATC